>NZ_JBXAOE010000055.1:0-30990 GCF_058802485.1 Cupriavidus sp. GW822-FHT02D05
CAGGCGCTACCAGTATAGGTCTATCCAGAGGACATTCTGATGTGGCTGGAAGCGGACATTCTGATTTGGCCTTTACATGATTTCACACGCATAATGCTTCTTATGTTAAATCTAAAATATCATAAATCCGCGCCTGAAGCGCTTTGGCTGAGATCGGCGGAATCCTTGAGGTGTTGCGTTGAGTGAATGGGATTCGGGTAAAGGAAAAAATGGCGCGCCACGGCGCTTTACGCCGTGGGCAATGACGGCTGACCGAAGCAGCCTCGGATCCTGGTAGTCAGGTTTTGATGTCGAGCTTGGTGATCAGCTGTTTGAAGGTGGCGTTGTCGCGCGCGATCACGTGTTTGAAAGCGCCTTCGTCGAGATAGCCTTCACCCATGTTCTGCTTGGCCATGGTCTCGCGCAAAGCAGACTCCTGCATGGTCTTCTCGATGATGGCGCGCAGCACGGCCACCACTTCCGGCGGCGTGCCCTTGGGCGCCGCTATGCCGCGCCAGCCGTTGATGACCAGGTCCACGTTGCGCTCCTTGAGCGTGGGCACCTTCTCCCAGCCCGCCTTGATGCGCTGCTCCGACATCACCGCGAGCGGGCGGATCTTGCCGGCCGCGACATAGGTAGCCACCTCCACCGGTGTGACCGCCACGGCCTCAATATGGCCGCCCAGCAAGTCCAGCACCGCGGGATTGGCGCCGCGGAACGGCACGTGGTTGAGCTGAATCCTGGCCTTGTCTTCCAGTGCGGCCGCTGACAGGTGCCCGAGGGAACCGGGCCCGGCATTGCCCACGCGGAGCATGCCCGGCTGCTTGCGGGCGGCGGCTAGGAATTCTTCGATCGTCTGGTACGGCGAATCGGCGCGCACGGCAATGGTGGCGGGGTCGGCATTCAGGCGAGCCAGCGGGATCATGTCGTCCGCGGTGAACTTGGCTAGCCCCATATGCGGAATCATCGTCAGCTCGACGGTGATGATGGCGAGCCGGTAGCCGTCCGGCTTGGCGCTGACCAGGTCGGCCCAACCCACCGCGCCGCTGGCGCCGGACTTGTTCAGGACCACGAAGCTCTGCGGCAAATATCTGCGCGCCGCCTCGGCAAAGGCACGCGCCAGTACGTCGGTGCCACCGCCCGCGGCAAACGGCACGATCAGTTCGATCGGATGGGTGGGATACGCCCCGCCCTGGGCAAAGACCGGGCAAGCCGCCACGGCGGACACGGCTGCCATGGCGCGCAGCACGGCGCGGCGTTGAAGTAGCGATGAGGTCATGATGGGCGTCTCTTCGATGAACTTTGCTGGAAATAACGCTCAATCCAGCCGGATGCCGGCCGCCTTGATCACGCCGGACCACAGCTTCTGCTCGCTGCGCGTGAACTGATTGAATTCCTGGGGGGACATCGGCATCGGCTGGATGCCGAGTTCCTCCAGCTTGGCGCGAGTCTCCGGATGCTGCAGCGCTGCGACCAGTTCCTTGCTCAGGCGCGTCACCACCGGCGCCGGCAGCCGCGCCGGGCCGACGAAGCCTTGCCAGGCGTAGGCCTCAAAGCCGGGCAGCCCCGCTTCGGCCATGGTCGGCACATCGGGCAGGATGGCCAGCCGCTGCGGCGTAGCCACAGCCAGCACGCGAATCTTGCCGCTGCGGATCAAGGGCAGGCTGGGCGGCAGGTCGACGAACATCGACTGTACCTGCCCCGCCATCAGGTCCTGCAGCGCGGGCGAAGAACCCTTATAGGGGACATGCAGGATATCGGTCTTGGTGCGCTGCTTGAACAGTTCCAACGCAACATGCAGTGGCGAGCCCGGCCCCGACGATGCGGAGGAAACCTTGCCGGGTGTCTTGCGCGCCAGCGCCAGGAATTCCTTCAGGTCGCGCGCCGGGAAAGCCGGATGCACGGCCAGCACCAGCGGCATGCGCCCCAGCCCGCCGATAAAGGTAAAGTCCTTGTCAGCGTCGTAGCTCAGGGTGGCATACATGGCCGGGTTGAAAGCCAGCGTGCCCGAATCCGCGGTGCCGATGGTGTAGCCGTCAGGCGCGGCGCGCGCGATCGCGGTGGCGCCGATGATGCTGGCGGCGCCTGGGCGGTTTTCCACCACCACCGGCTGGCCCAGGTCCTGTCCCATCTTCACGGCAAGGCCGCGCGCGATTACGTCCGTGGTGCCACCGGGCGCGTAGGGCACGATCCACTTGACCGGCTGGGTGGGGTAGGCCTGCGCGTGCGCGCCGCTGGCGCAGCCAAACGCCAGTGCGGCGCTCGTCAGAATACGGGCGAGTTTGCTCTTCATGTCGATGTCTCCAGTTGTGCCGGGAACTGCGGTGTTCCCTTGTCTTTTCGAATCTGGCCGCGGGTGAGCAGCAGGCGTTCAGCGTGGCACGAGCATCCACTCATGCGCGGGATCGTTCTTGAACGCCCAGCGCCGCTCGGGGCCGGCCATCGTGTTGAGGTAATAAAGGTCGTAGCCGTAAGGCACGGCGCAAGGGTGGTAGCCGCGCGGCACCATCACGGTGTCGCGGTGCTCCACGGCCATCGCCTCGTCCAGGCTGCGGTCGTCGGTGTACACGCGCTGGAAGGCAAATCCCTGTGGCGGATTGAGATGGTGGTAGTACGTTTCCTCCAGCGCTGTCTCGCCCGTGCCCGCGCTGTCGTGCTTGTGCGGCGGGTAGCTGGACGAATGGCCGGAAGGCGTGATCACCTCCACCACCAGCAGCCCTTCGGCCGGTTCGCTCTCGGGCAGGATGTCACAGACATAGCGCGTATTGGCACCCTCCCCCCGTACACTGCGCCGCATCTGGCCAGGCTCGATCACGCGCGCCGGCAAGCGGCCCTGCGCCGGCGCGGTGCTGAGCGCCACCTCGGCCCCGGTGCGCGCGTCGATGCATACGTCGCGGCCCGGGGGCACGTAGACCGCACAGGGAGACTGATCCTCGAACACCGACTGGCGGCTGCCCAGCGCGGAATAGCGCTGGCTCCCGACCAGCACGTCGACCTGGCCGGACAACACCGTAATGCACAACTCGCGCGCGCCGGTGGCAAACGCCTCGGCCTCGCCCGCGTCCAATCGCAGCGCCTTGAAGCCTACGTGCTGCCAGCCCGCCGACCGGGGCGTAATGTCCGCGATCACGCGGCCGGGTTGCGCTTTGACGAGCAGGCTGCGGCCCGCTTGCGCCAGGTTCGCCCCGCTGGCGCCATTCGGGAGTACTTTGGCGTGGGTCTGGGTCATTTGCCCTCCTGCGCAATGGCAACCGCCGCTGCCTGCGCCGTCTGGCGGCTGGCTCGCCAGCCGGCGATCAGGCGGCGGAAATTGGCACCCACCTGTGCCCGGAACGCGGCGTCGTCAATCTCCTTGCCAAGCCAGGCCAGGCTGGCATCGGCCCAGACCGTGCGGCCGATCATGAAACCCTTGACCAGCGGCGAGGTCGCTTGTGCGAAGCTCTCCACCAGTTGCTCAAGCGGCTGGTTCAGGCCAAGGATCACGGCGCCACGGCACCACGGATCGCGCTCCTTCACCAGGGCTTCCAGCGCCTGCCACTGGCGGTTGGCCATCGCGCCCACCTTCCACCATTCCGGCTTCAACCCGATATCGTAGAAATGCCGGATCGCGCCCACCGCGGCCTCGCCCTCGTCGTCGGGCGCCAGGCTGGCCTTGGGCGGAATCACTTCGAGCAGCAGTTCGTGGCCGCTGTGCCGCGTGGCTTCCCACACCACCTGCAATTGCTCGTCCTGCTCCGCACGCAGCGCCACCGGATCGTCCGGATGATAGAAAACGAGGCACTTCACCACCTGCTCGCGCGGCCAGTGCGCGAGATCCGAGGCCAGCGAGCGCGCGCCGTCGAAGCGCAGTGGGCGGGAGCCCGGCAACTCGATCGGCCGGCCTAGCCACCAGCCGCGGCCAGTGGCGTCGTGCAGGGCGGACTCGCCTAGGCGGCCATCGATCAGCACGCCAATCTTGCCGCGGCAGCCGGCTTCGGTCTCCACCTCGGCCACCACTTCCGTAATCAGGCGCTTGAGCGCCGGCACGGCGCTGGCGTCGGCGCCCACGGCGCGCGCCATATCCTCGAACTGCGCGCGATGATCGTAGGCCAGGACATACAGCTCCGGCCATTGCGGCCGCTTGACCGATACGCGATGCAGGTGCGCAAGCTGCGCATCCTGGTCCGGACGCGGTTGCCGCTGGCCCGAGAACCAGTGCGCCAGTTCCGCTGGCGTTGGCATGGCCGGCGCGCAGCCGTGCCGGGACACCACGATAGCGCCACAGGCGTTGGCGATGGCGGCAGCCTCGCTCCAGTCCTTGCCGCGCAGCAAGCCGCTCAGCAAGCCGGACGCAAAGGCATCGCCCGCCCCCAGCACGTTCAGCACCTCCACGCGCTCGCCGTACACGGTCAGTGCGTCGTCGATGGCAGCGGGAATCTTGCCCTGCACGATAGAGCATCCCAACGGGCCCCGCTTGACCACCAACGTGGCATCGGTGCACGCGCGCACGCGGTGCAGGCTGGCCATCAGGTCGGCTTCGCCGCCAGCGATCAGCCATTCTTCCTCCGTGCCAATGATCAGCTCGAAAGCGCCTAGCTGCGCCTGCAAATGCCGGCTGACCTCAGCGTTGCCGATATAGCGCGTCTCTCCATCGCCCTTGCCTGTCAGGCCCCACAGCACCGGCCGGTAGTCGATATCCAGTACCCGCACCACGCCATGGCGCCCGGCGATATCCAGCGCGCGCCGCGACGCCGCCAGCACGCCCGGCGTGCTCAGGTGCGTGCCCGTGATTACCAGGCTGCGGCAGCGGGCCAGGAAGCCGGCATCGATCGCCTCGGCATCCAGCGCCATGTCGGCGCAGTTTTCGCGGGCGAACAGCAGGGGGAAAGTGTCCTGATCCTTGATACCCAGGAGTACCATCCCGGTCAGGCGCTCGTCGTCAATCTGCACTTGGCTGACGTCGCAGCCTTCCCGGCCAAGCGTATCTAGGAGGAAACGTCCGTTCTGCTCATTGCCGACGCGCGAGATCATCGCCGAGCGCAGGCCCAGCCGGGCCGTGCCGAAAGCGATATTGGCCGAGGAACCGCCGAGGTATTTGGCGAAGGTGCTCGCCGACTCCAGGCCGCAGCCAATCTGTTGGGCATAGAGGTCGACCGCCAGCCGCCCCAGGCAAGCGACATCGATGTCCCGGTTGGCGGGAAAGGAAAGAGAACGCATTCGTGTCCGTCATCTGGTCATGGACTGCCGCTGCGCGACAGGGATCGAGGGAACGTCGAGGGAAAGGTTTCGTGGCCACCCCCTCGGCTTGGATGGAATGATAGCCCAGGAATAGAATTTTTGTTCCTTTTTTATATTTATGAGAAAATATTTTCCAATACATCCCTCCCCTCGCCCCGGCGCGAAGGGCGCCGCCGTGCCCGCTACCCCACACGCCCCAGCATGACCACGAACCTCCCCTACGCCACCGCCGACCAGTTCCTGGCCTCCATGCAGGCCGGCTTCCCGAGCCTGAGCAAGCAACTGAAAACCATCGCCCAATACGTCGAGAAAAACCGCGAGCGCCTCGTCCTCGATGGCGTGCACGACGTAGCCCGCCATTGCGGCGTGCAACCGTCGGCGATCATCCGCTTCGCCAAGCATTTCGGTTTCTCGGGGTTCTCGCAGATGCAGGCGCTGTTCCGCGACAGTGCGGCCCGGCAGCTCGCACCTAACCGGGACTATCAGGATCGGGTTCGGGACCTGATACGGGCCAGTGAAGGGCCGCTCTCCGCCACCGGCATCGCGCAGGAGGTCATCGCCGGAAGCATAGAAAGCCTGGAAGCCCTGCAGCGCGGGGTAGCCGACACCCTGTTCGACGAGGCCGTGGAACTCCTGGTGCAAGCCCCCTCGATCTGGCTGGCGGCGTCGCGCCGCGCCTTCCCGGTGGGGGCCTACCTCGCTTACGCCCTGCAACACACGGGCAAACCGATCCAGTGGCTAAACGGGCTGGGGCAAATGCAGCAGGGGCAACTACGGGCGCTCAAACCGGATGACGTGATGATCGCCGTGTCGTTCGAGCCGTATGCGCAGGAGACGTTGCTGGCTGTGCAGGAAGCGGCCGGACGCGGAGCGCGTGTCCTTGCCATTAGCGATAGTCCGCTTAGTCCTTTGGCGGATCATGCGCGGGTTTTGCTGCCGGTGCAGGATGGGGCTACATTCGGGTTCCGGTCGCTGACTAGTACGCTTTGCCTAGCGCAATCGCTATTCATGGCACTGGCGTATCGGCTGGAGATTGCTTATACGCAGCCGCAGGCGGAAGCGCCGCCGGGGCGCAAGGCGCGCTCGGGGGGGAGATTAGCGTGAGGATCTTGTGCGGCAGTCTTGCATTGAGTGACGGAGCGTGAGCGAAGTGTCGCCTATTTGCCGATCGCCAACCCCTTGGAACTCCACGTATTCGAGACCTATTTGCCTGAACCGCAATAGATGGATTTATCTGAAGCGCACGCCTTGCTCGATCCGGCCCCGCTTGCCCTGGAGACCGGCTATGAACGTCTCGCAAACGGCGTCTTGCACGTGGCCTGCCGCACGGAACTACACGGCTGTACGGGGGGGTGGTTCCGCTGTCGCCCAAATACGCAGCAGTACACCTGGTGGCATCCGGCCGACCATGTCTCCAGCGAGTGGGTAGAGGCTCTAGATGGGACACATATCGGGTCAATTCATCTGGTCGAGGAGCATTTCTCCGGATCGCCAGCTCCTTCATTTTGCTGTGTCACAAACCAAGCCGATCATCGATTGATGCGCAGCGTGGGTGAAGTCCTGGGCTGCGCACCAGTTGGCGGCATAGTGCCTAGAGTATGCATATAGCGGGGATGTTGACAAGGAAGCCGTCTTTGATAAGGCCACTGCAGCGACGGACGAAATCGGCAAGGAGGCCGGCATCGTCGTTACTAAATTTGCAGACAGGCAGGCTTGCAGGCAGCGGCTTGCTGCTTTACCTATAGCGCCGCTGCGCAAGATCTTGCACGCCCGACATCCGGTGGATATGAAATAGCGGCCCTATTATGTCGACTGGTCCGGGAGCCGCGGCAAGAAGCGGTCGTGCTTGATTTCGCCTCCCCGGGCAACCAAGATGGTCGCCTCGGGAATCTCCTCCCACACTCCTTGCACGTCGATCAGTGGCTCGGACAGCACCAGGAATGCATCGTCGCCGGCGGCGATGATGCGCGGGTCGTCCGGGTAGAGCGCGCGTAACTGCCTGAACGAGGTGCTGTGGAAGAGCGAGCGCGAGTCCGCCTCGCTCGAATAGCGCGCCGCCACGATCTGCTGGCCATCGGTCACGCAGACGGTCATGTTGAGCGGAAACTGCACGTTGTGGCAGTGGCCGACGTCCTCGATCAGCCCCGCCATCTGCTCCAGCGCGCTGCGCGGATCGCGCTCTAGGCCGAAAGTCAGGGCCAGGAAGAACATCACTTCGGAATCGGTCGATCCCTCGATCCAGCGGAACAGGTGCGGCGCCACGGCCATCATCAGGTCGCGCCGCACGACGGGGTATTCGCGGATCAGGCCGTTATGGACGAACAGCCAGCGGCCGAAGCGGAACGGATGGCAGTTGGTCTCCTGCGTCGGCGTGCCGGTGGCCGCCCGCACGTGGGCGACGAACAGCGGCGCCCGCACCGCCCGTGCCGTTTCGCGCAGGTTGGTGTCGCTCCACGCCGGGTGCAAGCAGCGGTAGCGGAACGGCACTTCCGAGTGACGTCCATACCAGCCGACGCCGAACCCGTCGCCGTTGGTGGTGGTATGACCCAGCCGCGAATTCAAGCTCTGGTCGATCAGCGAGTGTTCCTGCTGGAACAGCACGGTTTCCAGCGGAACGGATTTGCCCGAGTAGGCCAGCCAGCGGCACATTATGCTCCTCCTCGACAAGTGCAGTCCGGCGCCTTCCGGCCCACCTCTCAGTTGTAGGACGGTGACGCGCGAACGGCAAAGCGCCCCGAGGGTCGTGTTGCGTTGCGTGAGGAAAAGTGTGGGGGAAAAGAGATCCTTTTTGATTTCACCGCAATTTACGGGGGCAGCTGCCCCTTAGCATCCTCCTTGCGCAAGCGCGATCTCGCGCGCACGGGCCAGCTTGGGGGATGGCGTCGGCGGCACATCGGTCATCCGGGCGGATTCAACGAGTTGCGTATTGCGCGCGTATTTCACTTTCGTCTCCCTGGCCGGGGTGTGCATCCGGCGGCGGTCTCACTAGCGCTTCAACTTCTTGTAGGTGCCGACCAGTTCCGCCTGTGCCAGCACATGCCCGTGCATGGCCCGCTCCAGCGCCGCCTTGTTGGGCTTGCCCAGGTCCGGCAGCACCACATCGAGCGCATAGAGCTTGTGGAAGTAGCGATGACGGCCAATTGGCGGGCAGGGTCCGCCGTAGCCAGTGCGATGCCAGTCGTTGTGGCCCTCGCGGGTGCCCGCCGGCAGGCCGGCCGGCGCCACGCCTTCGGCCAGCGCCCCCGGCTCGGGCGGAAGGTTGTACAGCACCCAGTGCACCCACGTCATGCTCGGCGCGGCCGGATCAGGCGCGTCGGGATCGTCGACGACTAGGGCCAGGCTGCGCGTGCCGGGCGGCATGCCTGTCCATGCCAGCGGCGGCGACATATCGGCGCCTTCGCAGGTCAGCTTACCGGGAATCTCGCCACCATGGGTGAACGCCGTGGAGGTCAGGGTGAGGGGCATGACTGTCCTCGTCTGAGCATGAAGTGCCGGTGCGAATACACAGGTCCACGTCAGCAGCAGCGAAAGAAAAACATATGGCACAGCATCGTGCTCCGCCATCGATGCGTCACATTTTCACGGCGCCAGCCTCGAATCCGCTTGTGATGCTGGCGCGGTACACGCGGCCGGGAGCCCGGCCGCCCGTTCCAACTTAGTGCGGATTTCGGGGCGATGCAAGCGCGAGCGGCGCGTGCGGCCAGTGAACTATGACGGGAATCGGGGTCGCTTTGTGCCTGACGCTGGCGCCCCGCCCTAGCCACGCTTTCAGCCGGTCGAGCGTCTCGGTGGATTCCGGCTCGATACGCCGGTGCAGCATCAGCTGGCTCCGCATGGCGAAGACCAGGGGCGGCCTGCCGCCCTGCCGCGGGCGCCCTAGTCGACCCCCGCTTTGACGCGGTCTCCGTATTCGGGATCTCTAGGCCGTGAGTACCCAGTACTCCGAGAAGGCGCTGTCGGATCTCACGTTCCTCGTGGGCGCGATCAACAACCGGAACCGGCTGAACGTGGCGTTCCGCATGGTGCCCGGTTCGTCTGACAAGGCATTCGGAACAGGCAGATGCCATTCAGGGCAGTTGTGAGCTTTGGATCGGTCATCGATGTCTCCTCTGGATTATGGTTGTCGCTTGCATGGTCATCCGCACAGGCGGAGGCGATCCAAGCGCCCTCAATTTAGGGGAGACGGGCCACATGAAATGTACGACCTGGCGTGCTTCAGCAAACGGTGAGCCGCCCTGGCGGCGTTCCCGGCGTGGTGGCCATGGCCAACGACCGCAATGCGAACTTCTACGAGGGGGCTGCCGGCGTGCGCCGGCTTGGTGGTGACGACCCGATAGCGCTGCATTTCGCGAATACCGGGACTGCACCCCGATGCAGGCACTGATGGAACAGCGCTTGCAGGGAGTCTGGGCCGAGTTGCTGGTCGCTGCCAGGGGTGCCACAGTCCGGTCGATTGTCGAAACATGGGGATTTGCAAATCTCGGCTTGTTTGCGGCGAGGCATCGCCAGCGGTTCGGGGAGTTTCCGTCGAGAACGCTCGGTCTGGCGAGACACTAGCTCGGATATCTCACGCAGCAGTGCATATGTCGGCGAAACCGTAGATTCCCGCGCTGAATCTGGTGTCTAGACAGTTCACCGTGGGGATTTCGCCGATGCCAAATTGTGCCGGATGCGGAGGGCAATTTTCCCAAGCTGTAACGATGTGAGATCGACGTTTGCTTTGACGATGGCCGGCCAAGAAAACCTCAAAAAATCAGCAACTTACGTATGAGCGCCCGCGTCGCTGCTGGGCATATCCTGGCACAAGCCCTTGGCGATCTGATTGCTTTTCTGCCGCAGGAAAGCTCGCGTTGCACTGCACAAGAAAATTGCCACATTTTCAGAACACACACCATCAAAAATGGCATTCTTTGCCATAATAACGACCGTTTCTGACCAGTTCCAGCAAGGAGCCCGTCAATTGTCTGTCAGCCGTAAGGCACTTTTTGTGAATGGTTCATGGAAGAACAAATCACCGTCTACGCGTTCCCGGTATTCCTGCTCTTGATGCTGGCGGAGCTGGGTTACGGCCTGGTCGTCGGCCGCAATACCTATCGCCTAAGTGATGCCCTCAGCAACCTGAGTCAGGGCTTGTTAAGCCAGCTGGTGGCCAGTGTCAGCCAGCTCTTTCAGATCGGCCTGTATATCTTGACGTGGCGCCGGGTGGCACTGTTTCCCCATGCCGGCCTGTGGGGCAGTGTCTGGGGCTGGCTGCTGGCGATCGTGATGTTCGATTTCTGCGACTACTGGCTACATCGGGTCGGGCATGAAAGTGCGGTGTTCTGGGCCGCCCATGCCGTGCATCACCAGAGCCAGGATTTCAATCTGTCCACCGCGCTGCGGCAGGAGAGTACCGTTGCCTTCTTGGGATGGCCGTTTTACTTGCCGATGGCGCTGGCTGGCGTTGCCCCTCAGCAGTTTGCGCTGGCCGGCCTCATTGTGCTGCTCTACCAGTTCTGGATCCACACCGAGCACATCGGCAAGCTGGGCTGGTTTGACCGGGTGTTTTCCTCGCCGTCCAACCATCGTGTGCATCATGCGGTAAACGACCAGTACCTGGACAAGAACTACGGCGGGATGCTCATCATCTGGGATCGGCTGTTCGGCACTTTTGCCGAGGAGGATGAGAAGCCGGTGTATGGTACTCGCAACCCGCTCAACAGCTGGAGTCCGCTATGGGCGGTGGCTTCCGGCTATATGCCGCTGTGGCAGCTGGCGCGCCGTGCGCCACGCTGGCAGGACAAGCTCAAGGTGTGGTTCAAGGCGCCGGGCTGGCTGCCACCCGGCGTGAGCGATGATAATGCGCCCTTTGACCTGCAGCGTGCACGCCAGCGCTTCGATCCGCCGCTGGCGGCCGGTGCCGCGCCCGTGGCCCTGCTGCAGTTCGCGCTGCTGATGATGGCAGGTGCCGGCTATCTGTGGCAAAGCGCTGAGCTGGGGAGCGGCCTGCTGTGGGGGCTGGCACTGTTGCTGATTGCCGGTCTGGCCGGTCTGGGCGCCCTGCTGCAAGGGAAGATGCGACCACGCAACCTGCTGGGGCTGGATGTGCTGCTGTTGCTGCTGGCCGGATTTCTGTTGCGCTGACTGGCACCCAGTCGCCAAGTGGCAAAATGGCTGGGCAGGCCGTGGCTCTACCTATGACCACCGCCATGCGTTGGCATCCAGCTTGCCGAGTTCGGCATCGATCGAAGACATCAGCTGGCCCTTCCTTGCACCGCCGGCCCAATGCGGTCAGCGACCGCATTGGCCATCGCTTCAGCCTCAGTGCCGCCCAGGCTCCGAAGTCCGTACACGACACCGTCTCGATCGGCCTGTGTGCGATTCTGACTCACCTTCCACTTTCCGCGTAGTGAACTCAGCTTGATCTCGATACCGACGATCGCGCGCAGGGTCGCGTCAATGAAATCTCCAGGAGCATCACTCACCGCCCATGGTACCGGGCGCGCAGCCTCATGGCGCTCGCTAAGACGTGTGACGAAGGCGCGCAACCAGTGCGCATCCGCGACAGCGCGTAGCCTGCCGCGCCCCTGCACCATGATGTAGTTCCAGGTCGGTACGACTTTGCCGGTGGCTGCCTTGCTCGGGTACATTGATGGCGAGATATAAGTTTGCGGGCCTTGGAACACAACGAGCGAGTCCACATCGGTGCGCGATTCTCTCCACAACGGATTTGAGCGCGCAACATGCGCGCGAAGGATGCCCGGGCCGCCCTCCGGGTCTGCTTCGAGCAAAAACGGGATGGTATTTGCGACCATCTCGCCAGCCGGGTCCTGCGTGACCAGCAGGCCCAGGGAATGCATGCTGATCAGATCGTGCAACAACTCGGGGCGGGTTTCTTCAAAGTGAGCAGGTAGGTACATGGGACGCCCTTTCGTAAAATGGTTCCCTATTCTAAGATCGCGCCATTCACAATAAGGAACCATTTCATGGCGATGCGAGGAGCCGTTCAGGGTCAATTGCGCCAGCAGGTCTATCTACGCCTGCGTGACGGCATCGAGACTGGAGTCTTCGCGGCTGGCGCCCGCCTGCCACCCTCGCGCGAGCATGCACGTGTATTGGGAGTGTCACGCAACACGGTGCTCTGGGCAGTAGAGCGCCTGCAGTCGGAGGGCTACTTGGTCGCTCGGGTTGGCGATGGCACCTATGTGGCAAAGCATAGTCCTCCGGTTCGTAGCACGTCGCGCGGGCCGAAGGTTGTCGCGCACCAGTTGTTGTCGCAGCGCGGTCGCTTGATTGCCGAGACCGGTTCGCGCTGGAACCCCGCCACGGGCGAGGCATTGCCCTTTCGTCTTGGTCGCCCAGCGCTAGAAGAGTTTCCGTTCGCCCTATGGCATCGATTGGAGCGAAAAACATCGATCGCCACTCGCGTCGTTGGCGCCGGTTATGCCGAGGCTGGCGGCCATCCACTATTGCGCGCCGCGATCGCGCAATGGCTATTGGTGTCCCGCGGCATCCGCTGCGATGCAGGGCAAGTGCTGATCACCGCCGGCTCGCAGCAGGCATTGGACCTAGTTGCGCGACTGCTGCTCGACGTTGGCGACGAAGTGCTGGTCGAAGATCCGGGCTATCCAGGTATCCGCGCCAACTTAATCGCGCATGGGGCGCTGGTGCGGCCAGTTCCAGTCGATGCGCAAGGACTGTGCATCGCGCAGGGCGCCGCGCTTCATCCGAGGGCAAAGCTTGCCGTTGTAACGCCAACGCATCAATTCCCCCTCGGCGTACCCATGAGCCTAGCTCGCCGCAGTACCCTGATCGAGTGGGCCCAAGCGAATCGAGCATGGATTGTTGAGGATGACTATGACGGCGAATTCCAGTACGGCGCCCAGCGGATTCCCGCGCTCTGCAGCATGGCGCACGACGCGCGCGTACTGCATGTAGGCACGTTTTCGAAGTCACTGGGTGCGGGGCTTCGATTAGGGTTCATCGTACTGCCCGATGAGCTAGTCGATGCGTTCACGCGCGCGCGGGCGTTGAGTGATCGCCATTCGCCCGGCGCTGTGCAGGATGTACTCGCGCGATTCATCGCCGAGGGTCATCTGCTACGCCACCTGCGGCGCATGCGAGAGTTGTACCTGGGGCGTCAGGCCGCGATGATTTACCACCTCACGCGTGCCACCAACGGCGTGATTGCGCTTGAACCCAGCTTACAAGGCATGCATCTCGCTCTCGAAGTAGGCGGACAAATCCGGGACACTGATTTGGTCCGACGAGCGCAAGAAGCCGGCGTGCAACTCGCGCCGATTTCGAGCTATTGCATCGAGGCAAAACGCCGCGGTTGGTTGTTCGGGTACGCGGGCTACGACGAGGCCGCGCTCGCTCGTGCAGCTCGCGCGCTGGGGAAACAATTGGGATAATTTGGAAGTACTCAAGGTGCATTCCCTCGAGACCGCGTCATAGGTCATCCTCTCAGGACACCCTGGCGCCGCCCGCTCCGTTCATGGGCGATGCGCCTTGGCATGCCCTGCAGGGATTGGATATGGTCAGCACGGGCCTGGTGCGCTAACACCGGGTCCGGGCGTCTTCCATTTCTTACCGGGTCTCTGCGCGTCCTCCGCCGGTCTGGTCTGAATCAGTGGATGCGGCGGCGACCTACGAAGGCGATCAAGCCGCCAGCAAGGAGTAGCGCCGCCTCGAAGAGACTAAACGCGCCACCGCCGCCCCCTTCCCCACTTGAGTTGCTACCACTACTTGTGTTGGCAGGTACCGCTGCCGACAGCAGCACACTGGTGCCGGCCGACAGTCCTGAAGCGTTGTCAGTCACGGTCAGGCCGAACTGGTAGTCGCCAGCCACCGTGGGGGTGAACGAGGCGATCGCCGCGTTGGCATTCAGCAACGTAACCCTCGGGCCGCTAAGCTGGGTCCAGGCATACGAGACGTTGGCGCTGCTGGACTGGCTGCCATCAAGCGCCACCGTCGTGCCAGTACTCACCGACTTCGGCGCAATCGCCGACGCGTTGGGAACAATGGCCTGCGCTGCCAGGGTAACGGCCCCGAATGCGTCGAGCATGCCGGCACCGCAAATCCACGTGTTGCAGCTTGAGTCTACGAAGGGCTGGGCACTCTTGCGCAGCAGTTGGCGTACTGCGGTTGACGTCAGTGCCGGCCGCAGCGCAAGCATCAATGCCGCAACGCCAGCAACCTGTGGAACGGCGTTGCTCGTGCCGATCCCAACCGAGTTATAAGCGGGAAAGCCATCGTTATCATAGGACGTGGCGCCGATGGCCCTCAACGACCAGCCATAGACTGGATCAGGCTGCGCTACCAAGCCGCCACCTCCCGGTGCAGCAACCGCAATTGCCGGGCCAAAATTGCTATACGAACCGAGAGCGCCGGTGTACGTCAATCCGGCAACGGCAATCGCGCCATGACAAGTAGCGGGCGTCGTTACCGGGCCACTTTCGTTACCAGCTGCCACCACCACCACGGCTCCCTTGGCGCTTGCATCTGCAATGGCCGCCTGCGTTACCGCGTCGCACTTCGAGACCCCAGCAGCGCCAAGACTCATGCTGATGACCCGAGCTGGGTTCGGGTTGGCAGGAACACCAGGTACGCTGGAACCTGCGGCCCATCGAATAGCGTCTGCGACGTCGAAGCTGCTCGCCTGGCATTCATCCATGACCTTTACCGGCAGAATCGACGCATTCGGGGCGACCCCCGCGATGCCCAATCCGTTGTTGGTTGCTGCCGCAGCAATGCCTGCCATGTTGGTACCGTGATAGACCATCGCTGGCGCGCTGCCGTTCTGCTGGGCAGCGTTGGCGCATTTCGCTCCAAAGACCGGCGGCTGCGTATCGGTGCCACGGCCAGTACGCGTGATGAAGCTGTAGCCTGGGAGCATCTTGCCCTGTAAGTCGGGATGGATTGCGCTCACGCCGTTGTCGACAATGGCGATCACGATGCCATCGCCCTTGCTGCTCGACCAGGCATTCACCGCGTTGATCGCACCCTTGGCATTGCCCGGGATCGCCGGGTCATGCAGGTTCCATTGGTTAGGGGCCAGGTTTGGATCGTTCGGAATCCAGCCGCCGTTCAGCGTGTTCGTCCGATGGTGGGTTTCCGCTTCAACCCAATCCACGCCGCGGATCGTCCGCAGGGCATCCAGGATGCGAGCGCGCTCCTGGTCATTGATGTTGTCCGGCAGCGAAATCACCCAGGCGTTCCCGGACATCAGGCGAACCATTTTGAGGTCCGCCCCGGTGGCGCTGCGGAAGGTCTGGATGACGGCCTCCGCATTGGAAGCGCCGTCGAACTTGACGGCCACCTGTTCGCCGGCCTGGGCCGCCCCAGCGAGCAACAGCGCTGCGCAAACACCAACCAACCATTTCTTCCTCACATTCTTCCTCCAATTTTCGCAACCTCCGAAAACAGAGCGCCAGGTAGGAAGCGGTGTCCGCGTGAGTTGCTACGGCGATTTGAAAACGACGAACCAGGTAGGATCTTGGGCCGACTTCTATACAGCGCGTGAATTCTCGCGGCTAACGTAGCCGCCTGCCTATTCGTAAAATTACAAGTGTTGTCTGAACATAAAAATCCGACTTTTCTCACAAAAAATAGGACTAGTCCGATTCCATCATCTCGATCATTCTGCTAGGTTCGCCATTGAGGACCATCTGCGAAAACCACCTGGAAACGTGATGGATAGACAAACCACACAGGCATGGAGAACCTGTATGTTCAGATATCTCTTGTAGACATATCCGACCTTGACCTTGCGGCAAGTCGTGATTTCCGTGCCAAGGATGATCTGCAGGGAGCATGGAGAGCGTTAGATGCATTGCTCCATGAGGTGCGAATTCCTCTCTTTACCTTGCGGGCGGGATTGTTCGTCTATGTCTTTACATTTTTATAAATACACCTGCGAGAGTGAGATGATAAAAATATTTTGAATTCATGGAATTTGTTTTTGCGAAGTGAACTTATAAGATTATCGCGGTATGAAAATAAAAAATAGCCTGCCGATTAACTTTCATTTTGAAATTCTGATTTTTGAAGGCGAGAATCGTGAGGGGAATTCGGCGGACGGACTGCACGTTGCACTGACTATGCCAGCATCAGGCTTCCACCTTGCAGAGGCGAAGCTGTGACAGCATTTGAGCCTGGGATTTTGCAGTTCCTTTATGCGGCCTGCGCAAGTCTTTCTGCATCAGCGGGCCGCGTGTCCTACGCGCCTGGGATTGCAATCCCGCTGGTCGTGCAGGAGTTTGGAGACGTCGGGATAGACTTTCCTCCCGTAGCATCTCCATTTCGATGGCGCGGCCCCGCCCTGCCACAGTTGCTTTCCGCTGATCTCATTGAGAGCGCCTTCTATGGGCCGGACGGATCAGCGTCGCGGCTTCTCATCCAGAGCGACCCTCCTCCCGACGTCGGCTCAATCCTCGCTGCTCACGCGAGACTCCACGCTGCCTATGACAATGCGTATTCAACGATCACTGAAACATCGAGCAGTCCTGCTCGATTAAACGACAGGGAGAAGAATGTACTGGCGTATGCAGCACTCGGACTGTCGAGCAAGGAGATCGCCCAAGAGCTTGGGATTTCAGCGCGTACCGTGGACTACTATGTGGATCTCGCGCGCGATAAGCTAGGCGCTCACAATCGAACTGAAGCGATTGTTCGAGGAATCCTCACGCGCCAGATTTGCGCGCTCAAACTGCCAGGTGAGCGGAAGACGTAACGCATCGTGGGCGTTCGATCAGGCTTTCATTGAGCCGTAACGCGCAGCCAGTCCGTCCACAGCCTGGCTGAAATCCCGAATCGTTTCTTCAATGATTTGCCGTACCGTTTTTACGGAATCAATACGCCCGCAAACCTGACCGGTCAGCGGAACGGCCGCCTCCATGTCGCCGCCGAAATAGAGTTGCTGCACGCCGGCGAATTCGCTTTTGATGCTCTCCGGTACCTGCTCTTCAATCCTGGACGTGCGTGCCGTGCGCAGGGCCCGTAGCGCCGGGCCATTGCCGCCGCGATTGAGAAAAACGGTGTCCGTTTCGCGGGCATCGACAATGGCGTTCTTCCAGTTGTCATGAACGGGCGACTCGACCGACGACAACATGCGCGTGCCCATCTGGATCCCCTCGGCACCCATGGCGAACGCCGCCGCCATGGTGGCACCGTCGCAGAAGCCGCCGGCGGCGATGACCGGGATATCGACCTTCGAGCAGACCAGCGGCAGCAACACCATTGAGGCGACGTCACGCTGATTCTTGAAGCCGCCGCCCTCGCTGCCTTCCACGATCAGGCCATCCACGCCGGCGGCGAC
Source organism: Cupriavidus sp. GW822-FHT02D05 (assembly GCF_058802485.1). Lineage (NCBI taxonomy): Bacteria > Pseudomonadati > Pseudomonadota > Betaproteobacteria > Burkholderiales > Burkholderiaceae > Cupriavidus > Cupriavidus sp. GW822-FHT02D05. The sequence continues at coordinate 17,495 of NZ_JBXAOE010000055.1, forward strand.
CGCCTTGAGTGCGCCGGCCAGCGTAGGCACCACATGGAAAACCGTCAGGCCGGCGGCCTTCAGTTCGGCACAATAGCGCGTCGGGTCGCCGGCGGATGTGGTGACGAAGCGGATTCCCTCATCGACGACGAATTGCACGATGGCTGGGTCGCGCACATAAGTCAGGGCAATGTTGACGCCGAACGGCTTGTCGGTCAGTTCGCGCATCTTGCGGATCTCACCACGGATGGTGTCCAGTTCTCCTGATGAGGTCTCGATGATGCCCATGCCGCCTGCATTGGAGACCGCCGCAGCAAGCTGGGCCCGGGCGATCCATCCCATTGGGGCCTGGACGATAGGATGCTGGACGCCAAGCATCGTCGTGACGCGATTGTTTATGGTCATGCCTCTTTGTCTCCGCTCGGTAACCCGTGATCGTTGATAGGGCATTCTATTTCGCAACGCCGACTCGATGCAACTGGTTGCATATTCATGGCGCCCTGCTGGTCGGGCCGATCGGTAAGTCGCCAATGGCTTCAGAACCGATACCGTGTCCGGCGGCACCATCGCGTTCATGCGGCCGTGGCAACGTCACACTAGACCGGCGCCGCTGTCTCCATCGCATCTGGCGCGATCCATGCGGACGTTGGCCCGGTGGTCTGTCTGATGAAATGCCCGATCTGCGCGATCGCGGCATCTGACTCGCGCAGCACGCCAGCGTGCAGCTGGAATACGTGCCAGAGGCCATCGAATTGCTGGAGTTGCGCCTGCACGCCGGCGGCAGTGGCCGTATCGGCAAGGCGCTCGGCGTCCGACAGGAGCACTTCTTCCGAGCCCACCTGGATCAGCATGGGCGGCAGGCCGCGCAGGTCGGCGAATAGTGGCGAGCAGCCCGGATCGTTCGCAGGCCTGGCGCCGCGATAGGCAGTGGCACAAGCTTGCAGCCATTGCGGATGGACCAGGCAATCGCGCTCGACATGGGTCTGCAAGCTGACACCGGCGAGACTGAGGTCTACCCACGGCGAGAGCAGCACCAGCGATGCCGGCAGCGGCAGGCCGCTGTCGCGGATGGCCACGGCGGTGGCCACTGCCAGGCCACCGCCGGCGGAATCCCCAGCCAGCGCGATCTGCGACGGCGCGTGCCCCTGTTCCAGCAGGGCCGCGTAGACCGCCAGCGCGTCGCGCAGCGCGGCCGGAAAGGGGTGCTCCGGCGCCAGGCGATAATCCGGCAGCCACACCTGCGCCTGCGCGGCTTTGGCAAAGCGCGCCATCAGCTTGCCGTGGCTGCCCTCCCCGCCCATCACATAGCCGCCGCCGTGCAGGTACAGCACGGTGCTCGCCGGCCGCTGCGCTGTAGGCGAAAACAGGATAGCGGGCACGCCAGCTATCCTGTGCCGGCTCCGCGCCGTGCCTCGCGTGCCGAGCAGGAACCGCCCAATAAAGCGGCCCCAGCGCCGCTGGGCTCGCGCGGAGAAGCTTGGCGAGAGCACCGGCTTGACGCACCCGCGCACAAACCAGGAAAGCAGGGTTCTCTTCATGACTTGCCCTGTGGTTCAGGCCGCTGGACGGCCGGGCGCGGGATGCAGTTCGTAATCCCGCAGGTCCAGCTTGCTAGCCATGCGGCGGTACGTAAACGTGAAGCCTGGCCAGTTGATGGTGTTCTTGCCCGTGGCGGTCTTGTACCAGGAGGTGCAGCCCGCTTCCCAGACGCTGTGCTTCAACTGCCTTTGCACCATGTCGGAGAATGCCTTCTGGCGTGAAGCCTTCACGTTCATGAAGTGCAGGCCGGGCGCCTGCAGGCTGGCGACGCACTGCATGACGTAGCGGACCTGCGACTCCAGCATGAAGACGATCGAGCTGTGCGCGAGGTTGGTGTTAGGGCCATAGAGCATGAACAGGTTCGGGAAGCCGGAAACGCTGATGCCCTTGTAGGCTTGCGCGCCATCGCGCCAGGCCTGATTGAGGTCGATGCCACTCAGCCCGGTCACCCGCATCGGCGCCAGGAAGTCGGTAGCGTGGAAGCCCGTGCCGTAGATGATGGCGTCCACCGGATGGCACTGCCCATCGCGCGTCAGGACGGCGTCGGCTTCCACGCGTAAGATGCCTTGCGTGATCAGGTCCACATGATCCTGATCCACGGCCTGGTACCAGTCGTTCGAGATCAGCACGCGCTTGCAGCCGATCTTGTACTCGGGAATGAGCTTGCGGCGCTTCTCCGGATTCCGCACCTGGCGCCTGGCCTCCCGGCGCGCCTGCAGCGCGACCACTTCCAGCAGCCAGCCAAAGCGCGTAAAGCCCAGCGCGCGGCTCTCGTTTTTCCAGTAGATCATGGTGCGATACAGGCGCTCTGCCACCGGTGCATGCTTGAACAGCCATTGTTCCAGCGCGGTAAACGGCCTGTCCGGCTTGGGCACGACCCACGCAGCGGAACGCTGGAACAGCTTCAGCGCCTTCACCTTGGGGACGATCTGCGGCACGAACTGGATCGCGCTGGCGCCGGTGCCGATCACCGCGACGGTCTTGCCCGCCAGGTCGTAGCCGTGGTCCCAGCGCGCGGAGTGAAATACCTTGCCCTGGAATGCATCAATCCCGGGAACTGCTGGCACGGCCGGGCGATTGAGCTGGCCGCAGGCGGTCACAAGCACGCGCGCGCGCAACACGGCGCCGTCGCTGCTGGTGATGACCCAGTGGCCGGCTTCCTTGTCGAAATCCGCCGAGGTGACTTCCTTGCCGAACCGCAGGTGGTTGGCCAGGCCGTATCGCTCCACGCAGCCCTGCATGTAGGAAAGGATCTCGGGCTGCCGGCCGAACTTGCGCGACCAGTCGGCCTTGGGCGCAAAGGAATAGGAGTACAGGTGCGATTGCACATCGCAAGCCGCGCCCGGATAGTGATTGTCGCGCCAGGTGCCGCCGACGCCACCTGCCTTCTCCAGGATGACGAACGCGTCGATGCCGGCCTGCTTGAGCTGGATGGCCATGCACAGGCCGCCAAATCCGGACCCGATGATCGCGATCATGGTCGTGTTTGCGCTCGCCATCTCGGCGCTGGCCCCATCGGGGCTTTCCTTCTGTGACATCGCCATCCTGTCTCCTGCCTGCATCGGTTTTGTTTTGAGTGTGCGAAGGGTACGCGCGGCCAGGCAGTGCGGTAATGACAAAGCCGGACAAAAAATCGATAATCGGGGACACCAGATCAGAGAGTGGAAAGCCCCGCCATGCCGAGATGGAGTTTCGAGCGCAACGTGACCAGCATGTGCTTGATGGCCGATTTTGCGGTCATGCATGGCCTGACTGTGCCCGCCGTGCTGGCGGGTACTGGCGTTACCGAGGCTCAACTGACGAACCCCAACCTGCTCGTGCGTGGCGAGCAGGAGCTCCGCTTGATCCGCAATATGGTCGACGCGCTAGGCGATGCACGGGGCCTTGGCATCGAGGTCGGCCAACGCTATCACTTCACCGCATTCGGCGTACTTGGCCTGGCCATCTTCAGCAGCCAGACGCTGAGTGCTGCGCTCGAGGTAGCGCTGCAGTATTTCGACCTGACCTTTGCCTTCACGTCGTTTCGAGTCGAAGAGGCTGGGCAGCAAACGTGGCTCGTCGTGGATGACTCGGACGTGCCGGAAGGCCTGCGGCAGTTCAATGTGGAGCGCGACATGGCCGCCTTCCTCACCGTGCTGCGGGATCTGTTCGATGCGGTGCCGATCCAGGAAACCGTGCACCTGCGCTTCGCCCGGCCGGACTGCACCGAGCCCTACCGGCGCGTCTTCGGCGTCGAACCCGCATTTGGCATGCCACACAACGCCATCCTGCTGGACAGCAAGCGGCTCGCCGAACGGCTGCCCCAGGCCAATGTGCTGGCGCAGTCCGCCGCGCGCGATCAGTGCCGCAAGTTGCTGGATGCCCGGCGCGCGCGCCTCGGCCTGGCAGGCCGCGTGCGCGACCTGCTGGCAGCCCACTGTGCCGAAATGCCGGGTATGACGGCGGCGGCCGACAAGCTCCACATGACGGCGCGAACCCTACGGCGACGGTTGCTGGACGAAGGCACGACCTACGCGGAACTGCGCGATGAAGTGCGGCAGACGCTGGCCGAGGCGTTCCTGAGTGGCCCGCACCAGTCGATTGAACAGATTGCCGCGCGCCTGGGCTATGCCGAGGCGACTAGTTTCATCAATGCGTTCCGGCGTTGGCGTGGGCAGACGCCGCATGCCTTCCGGCTGGCGCTGCGCTCGGCGCGCAGTGGTGATGACTGACGGCATGGCGCCCGGCCCCAAGGCAATCGGCTCGGCGAACCGGTGGAAGCTAGTCGCCAATGCCCCTGGTTGCCCTCTCCAAGCACGCCATGCCCACACGGAACTGGACTACACAAGTCCTATCATAGATATCGTGTTACACTAAATAAAACGATATCTATAAACAAATCAACAACTCATTGCTCCTCCGTCTGGATTTCCGTTAGCAAACCGACCTCATAGAAATCGTTTTACTTCACTTAAACTGATATCTATAACTGGAGGTTCTTGTGCCGAAGAAGCTGCTGCATGCCGAAGCCGTACCATCGCTGGTAGCGGAACGCCTGCGAACCTGGGGCCGCTGCATACGCACACAACGCGTCGCACAACACCTTCCCGCCGCCGACCTGTGCGCGCGCATGGGAATCTCAGATGCGACCTTGCGCCGAGTCGAACGGGGCGATCCAGGCGCGGGCGCCGCAACCTATCTCACCGCTCTGCTGATACTCGGGTTGCTGGATATGGCTGCGCCGCCGCCGGACCCGCGTTATTGGGCCACCAGCCCGCATGCCAGGGCTCGCCCGCCCGCTTCCGAGAGGGATGATGACTACTTCTAAGCCGCTGTTCATCTACCTGCAACGCCCGGACACGGGCGATTGGGTAACCGTCGGTCGTTATGCCCAACACGCGGACGGACGTACCGGCCTGTTCCGATATGCCCCGAGCTACATGGATGCGGCCATGCCGTGGTCCATCGATCCGGTCAACCTGCCGCTCATTGCAGGCATCGACCATCTCGCCCATCGGTATCGCGGCCTGCACGACGTGTTGCGTGATGCCTGCCCGGATTCGTGGGGACGGATGCTTTTACAGCGCGAACATAATCTTGCCGACGATGCGCACGACAGCACTTATCTGAGACTGGCCAGGAATGGCGATCGCTGGGGGGCACTGGCCGTCGGCGTCTCGCGCAAGCCTTCCGTGGATGTCATCACAAGCCCCAAGCTGCTGCAACTTGAAGGGTTGGCCGAAGAACTGCTTGCCATGTACGAAAGGCGCCCACCCGTCGATGCGAGGCTGCGCAGGATGCTCATGGCCACGCCCAGCCTGGGCGGCGCCCGGCCCAAGGGCACGCTGCAAGACGGCGAGGACTACTGGCTGGTCAAGCCGATTCTGCCCAGCGACACGGCAGACATTCCCAGCCTGGAACACTTCACCTTGCAGTGGGGCGCTACCGCAGGCATGCATTTCGCGCGATCGGTGCATCACCAGGTCAAAGACGGGCTGAGCGTAGTGCGCATTTGCCGCTTCGATCGCCATGGCCAGCAAAGAACCATGACACTCAGTGGCGCCTCTTTGCTGAGCGTCGAGTATCCCGGCGGACTGTCAGCCTCGTGGAGCTATCCGCGCCTGGCACAGGAACTGAAACGGATAGGCGCGCCGCTCGAAGACCGGATCGAGCTGTTCGAACGCATGGTGTTCAACGCCATCGTCGGCAATGATGACGACCATCCACGCAATCATGCGACTATTTACCACGCGCGGGAGCAGCGCTGGCGACTCTCGCCGGCGTTCGACGTCGTTCCCAATCCCGACGAGCAACCCAGGACGCTCACCATGCAACTGTCCGAGGGCCGCTTCGATATCGCGCGCGACGCCGTGCTGGCGGATGCGGTGCACTTCGGGTTTGATGACAAGAACGCAGCCGCAACGCATCTGAATCAATTGTTGGCGCGCATTGCCGATACGTTCCCTACGGTGAACGCCCACCTGTCTACCGAACTGAGGCAACGAATGCGCGAGCGCCTCGCAAAGGGCTTGCAGGCGCTCCAGGCGTAAAAGCACGCCGGCTCGCCGCGTAATGCGCGCGGGCCCGGCCAGACAGGCCGGGCCCGCAACCAAGACCGCTTCAGTGCCTGGCTTCGGCCTGCGCGGCCTCAATCGACTCCATCACCACGCGGCGCGCGTCAAACTCCTCCGCGATCTTCTGGTCCTGCGCAAACTGCGCCTCGACGTCGACATTGGCGAACTCGATCGCGCCCATGTCGGCAAACGCCGCCTGCACACGCGGGCTCCACAGGCCGATATCCTTGACGGTCGGCACGATCCGGCTGAACAGCCGCTGGCGGAACTGCCGCATGGTCTCGGACTCCCGCACGGCCTTGGCGCACTCTTCTTCCGGCAAGCCGAGGCGGCCCCAGACTTCCTTCTGGTCGAAGCGATCGCGCATCAGGTAGCAGGCCTCGATCACGAAGTCCTCGCGCTCCTTGCGCTCGGCCTCCGTCAGCTGTGGATAATAGCCGCGCAGCGCAGTGCGGCCGAAGGCAACGTGGCGCGCTTCGTCCTGCATCACGTAGGCGTTGATCGATGCCGCCAGTGGATTCTTGGAGAAGTCGCGAATGCGCTGGAACGCGGCCAGCGCCAGGCCTTCCACCAGCACCTGCATGCCGAGGTAGCAGAAGTCCCAGCGCGAGTCGGTCAGGATGGTTTCAAGCAGCGATTTCAACCCGGACGTGATCGGGTAGATGATCCCAACCTTTTCATGCAGCAGGCGCGAATAGGCTTCCACGTGCCGCGCTTCGTCCATGGTCTGCGTGGCGGCATAGAACTTGGCGTCCATCTCCGGCACCATCTGCACGATGCGCGCAGACACCATCAGCGCGCCCTGTTCGCCATGCAGGAACTGCGACAGCGAATGCGCCTGCTGGTGGCGGCGCACGTCGATGCGGTCGTGCTTGCCCATCTTTTCCCACAGCGGCGTGCCGTAGATCGGGATCATCCGGTCATCGAGCTCCTGCGGGTTCTCGGGGTCGAGCTCCTGCGACCAGTCGATCCGGTCGGTGGCGTTCCATTGCTGCTTCTTGCTGGTCTCGTAGAGCTGCAGCAGCTTGGAATTCTCGTTGTCGTACTCCCAGTTGAACTCGGTGGAAACCTGGCTGCCGATCGACCAGCCTGTCTGGACCACCGGCAGCGTGTAACGATGAAGGGATGACATGCAATCTCCTTTGGCGCTCATGGGTTTTGACCGTTCTCCCCGCCTGTTTTGCTTACCCTAGCCGGTGGTGGGATCGGTCTTGAATTTGCTTTTGCTTCCGGCTATAAACAGAATCATAATTCTCTTTCTTGTTATTTCAAGGGTCCGGCAAAGGGCCCGCAGAAACCAGGAGACATTGATGCAGTTCCACAATCTGACTGTCGCGCAGATCACTCAGGAGACCGAAGACGCCCGTTCCTACGCGCTCTTGGTCCCCGATGCGCTGCAGCAATCCTTCGTCTATCGCGCCGGCCAGCACCTCACCTTCCGGGTAAACGTGGACGGGAAAACACTGCTACGCAGCTATTCGCTTTCCAGCTCGCCCGAGGCAGGCGGCCTTCCGGTCGTCACCGTCAAGCGCATCCCGGGGGGCCGCGCGTCGGGCTGGTTCCATGCGCATGTCGGCGCTGGCACGCAACTGGAGGTAAGCGCGCCGACCGGCCGGTTCGTGTGCAAGAACATGGACGCCCCGCTCTTCTTCTGCGCGGCGGGCAGCGGCATTACGCCGGTGCTGTCGATGATCCGTTCGGCGCTGGCATCCAGCAGCTGCGCGATGACGCTCTACTACGCCAATCGGGATGCCGGCAGCACGATCTTCGCGGCGGAGATCGCCAGGCTGTCCCGCGACAATTCCGATCGGCTGGCCGTGCATCTGCACCACGACGATACTGATGGTTTTCCCGAACGTGGCAAGATTGCCGCCTTGCTCTCGGCGGTGCCACACGGCCAGCTCTATCTGTGCGGCCCCGGGCCGTTCATGCAGACCGTGCTGGGGGCCGCTGAAGTGGCCGGCATGGCGCCGGGGCGCGTGCATCTGGAGCGGTTTGACGCGGCCGCGCAGGAGGCCGAGGTGGCAAGCGCGGCGCCAGTGCCCGCGCCGGCTTGCGACGCCACGGTAACCCTCGGCGGCGCCCTGCATGTGGTGCAGGTTGCCAGCGGCCAGTCCCTGCTGCAGGCCGCGCTGGCCTGCGGCGTGGATGCGCCCTATGCCTGCGAGGAAGGCTATTGCGGCTCGTGCGCGGCCAAGTGCGTGGATGGCGCGGTCGTCCATGCACGCAACGATGTTTTCAGTGCTGACGAACTTGCCGCCGGCTGGATCCTGACCTGCCAGGCGCGCCCACACCAGGAGCGGCCGGTCGCCATCACCTTCGACGTATGACACCCGAAACCACGGCCCCCGCTGATGCCGCGGCGCCAACACTGCGCGCGGGGCTGAAACAGCCCCGCCAGGAGAGAAGCGAGGCCACGCTGAAGGCGCTGCTTGCCGCCGGGAGAGCGCTGATCAACGAGGCCGGCAGCCTGACCGGCTTCTCGCTCGCCGATCTCGTGCGGGCCGCGTCCACGTCCGTTGGCGCGTTCTATGCGCGCTTTCCGGACAAGGAGACCTTCTGCGCGCTGGTGCTGGAAGACACTCTGGCGGAGCTGCGCGCCGAGCTGGACTATTCGCTGGCCACGGACCCCGCCTGGAACGCAGGGCCGGCCCACGCGATCTGCACGCGCATCGTCGGCTTCTATATCGGCCTGTTCCGCAAGCACCGTGGCCTGTTTGCCGCGTATATGCGGCATAGCCCCGCGCAGAACCCCTTGTGGCAACCCATTCGCGAGGCCAACCGGCAGATCCTGGATGCCATGGTGCCGCGCCTGGCCAGCCGCGTTGCCGCCGGGCGCTTCAGCGGGCCGGATGATGAGACCCGCATCGCGGTCCAGCTTGTCATCAGTGCATTGACCAACATCGTGCTGCATACGCCCAGCGCCCTGGATCTGTACGATCCACGGCAGGAGCAACGGCTCACCGAGATGCTGCACCGCTACCTCGCCTTGCCAGCGGCGGGCGACGTCTTGCCTACGCCTCTGGCAGCATCAGATAGCGGCACATCATGCGGATCAGGTGGGTTTCCAGCTTGCGTTGCTCCAGGTGCAGCGGGCCCGGATCGTTGAGCAACAGATTGGCCAGCGTGCCCACCAGGAACTGAATGGCGACGCGCACCTCGAAGTCCGCGGTGCCAGCGCGTGGGGAATCGAGTTGCCTGGCCAGCAATGGCACAAGCAAATCCTGGATGCGGCGGTTGGCCTGCCGCATGGGATTGTCGCCGCCCCCGGTCGCGGAGTAATGCCGCAGGAAGCCTTTGAACAGGCCACGATTCTGGCGAAACTGGCCTACGTAGACGCGCACGATGCGCTCCACGATGGCCGTAGCCGAGCCGGCTTGCCAGACCGGATCTCTGGTGATCGATTTTTTCGTGAGTGCTTCGGCCTCGTCCAGCGCGGCCTCAAGCATGAACTGAAGGAACGCCTCCTTGTCCTTGAAGCGGGCATAGAAGGCGCCAATCGACGTCTCGGCGGCCTTCACGACGTCATTCAGGGAAATGTCATCCAGGTCGCCGCGTTGCTCTGCCAGCGCACGCCCCGCCTTGATCATGTTGACCAGGTTCTGCTCGCTGCGCGGCTGGCGTGGGGGGCGCATGGCTGGCGGGGTGACGGTGATTGCGACGGGTCCCTTTGCGGCTCGCCGCACGGGGGCGTCCTGGCGAGCGGGCGCGCTGGCTGGCGTCGAGGATTTTCGGCGAATAGGCATGGAATACAAATAATCGATAAGCGCAAGCAATGCCGCATTATGCGGCCTTCCTACCCTTGCCCTGCCGCCTGCATTGCGATCGCACGCTGCCCGGCGAGACCTGCCCGGGGGTGATCCCGATCAGCAACCGCGCGTTGATTGCCGCGCTGGCGCCGTTCGTAGGCGTAATGATCAGGAGAGCCTGGCGTTCACCTCGCCAGCGACCCGCGCGATGCACGCGATGGCATTTTGCGCCATCGGTGACGGCGTCCGGTTGCGCAGGCTGACAACGCCCATCTCGGAGAACAGCGACGGCAGCCCCTTGATGCGCAGCGGCAGCAGCGCGCCGGCATCGAGATCAGCTTGCACCGATGTCTGCGTGGCGGCGAGAACCGTGTCGGTGGACAGCGTCACGGCCCGCAGGATAGCAATGTCATCGCACTCGAGCGCAAGCACAGCTTCCTCGCCCGCCGGCAAGCCGAGCACCCTGGCCAGCTCGGTACTCAGGACGCTTGGCAACTTCGTCGCCGCGACACCGTACTGCCAGGCATCTGCCACCGTGCATTGACGTCCGGCAAGCGGGTGCGCGGTGCGTACGTAGAAGAAACCGGGTTGCGTCCCCAGTGGACGGATTTCCAGTGCAGGGTCTTGCGGCAGGTCGCGCACGTCCGCGACGAAAAACTCGATGTCTTCGGCGCGCAGGCGTTCCAGCAACTGCTGCCAGTTGCTCTCTTCCACGCGCAAGGCCACTTTGGGATAGAGGCGCCGCAGTTCGGACAACGCACGCGGCATCAGGGTCGCTGCCGGGAATGGCCCGGCGCCGAAGGCGGTGTCGCCCAACTGGCTGTCTCGAAAGAGATCGACATCGCGCTGCAGGCACCGCGCATCGAAGAGCAGCCTGCGGGCACGCCCGATCACGAACTCGCCGGCCGGGGTCGGCCGCACGTCGCCCACGTCACGATCGAACAGGCGGATGCCGAGGTCCGCCTCGATGGCCTGGATGCTGCGGCTGAACGCAGGCTGGCTGAGGTGCACCCGCTCGGCAGCCCGCGCGAAATGCAGGACATCGGCAAGCGCCAGAACGTGGCTCAGGCGGCGAAGGTCCATCATGATGCGTTGCTCCGTACGCATTGGAACATTGCATAGTATGCATTGGACGCATTGACCGAGCAAGCCTACAGTCAGCCGGACTTAAAGCCTTTCAGGCCAAAAAGCGAGATCGGAGACAAGCCCCAATGAGTCCGCACCTTCAGAACATCTTGATCGTGATCGCCATGCTTGGCTTTGCCTGCATGGAGTGGGTCACGCGGCGCTACAAGAACAGCGTCAATCCTACCCTGGACGATACCAAGCTGGAACTGGCGATGTTCGTGAGCCTGCTCGCGATCACCCAGCCCCTGGCCTTGCTGGGGGCCGGCAAGCTTTGCGCCTGGCTGATGCCGGAACAACAAGGTGCGTGGGCGCACCTGCCATGGTGGGCAATGGCCGCGATCCTGCTGATTTGCGACGACATGACGCAATACTGGTGGCATCGCGTGTCGCATTCGCCGTTGTTGTGGCCTTTGCATCGCGCGCACCACACCGCGCAGTACATGAGCATCCGCATCACGTACCGGAACAATTTTTTCTATTACCTGATGATGCCGGGCCTGTGGATTGCAGGTGTGCTGCTGTATCTGGGTTTCGCTAAAGTCTACGGTGCGTACCTGGTCATCAAGCTGACTGTGATCCTTGGCGCGCACAGCGCATGGCGGTGGGACGAGCCCTTGTACCGAATCCGTGCACTGCGTCCGCTGATGTGGATGCTGGAACGCACGATCTCCACGCCCGCCACCCACTGGGCGCACCACGCAATGACGAATGAGGACGGCATCGGCCACTACAAGGGCAACTTCGGCAATTTGCTGTTCTTCTGGGACATCCTGTTTGGCTCGGCACACATCACGCGCAAGTATCCCGCCAAGATTGGCTTGCAGGACGACGTGCTGTTCGGGCAGGAGCTCTGGTTCACCCAGATGTTCTACCCGCTGTTCCAGTCGCGCCGGGCACACTCCGCGCTGCGCTTTGGCGGACGGGCTTATGCGGAGACCGACACCCATTCCGATACAGCACTGCAGGTCGATAAACAGCAGAGGTCCACATGAATGCTCGCGCTCTGACAGAAGAACTGGCCAGGCAAGACATCCTGAGCGCCCGCGTTCAGGCCATGTTCGCCGCGCAACAGCAAGCCTTCCTGCGCCACACCTTGCCCGATGCCGGGCAGCGGCGTGAACACTTGCGCGCTCTCAAGCACCAACTGCTGCGTTACCAGGACGTGCTTGCCGAAGCGATTTCCCAGGATTTCGGCGGACGCTCTCTGGCCGAGACCAAGATGCTGGAAGTGCTGCCGACCACGCTGGAGATCCGTCATGCCATCTCGCATGTGCGCCGCTGGATGCGGGCGAGCCGTCGCCGGCCCGAACTGCTGTTCGCCAGCAACAGCCTGCACGTTACCTACCAGCCCAAGGGCGTCGTCGGTGTCATCGCGACCTGGAATTTCCCGGTCTATCTGTCACTGGGCCCGCTAGTGGCCGCACTGGCCGCCGGCAACCGCGTCATGATCAAGATGCCAGAGACAACGCCAGCCACCAACGCCACGCTCAAGGCCATGCTTGGCGAGATCTTCGCCGAAGATCACGTTGCATTGATCGGCGGCGAGTTGCAAAACCCTGGCGTCTTTAGCGACCTGCCCTTCAACCATCTCGTTTTCACCGGCTCGCCGGCGGTAGGCCGTATCGTCATGGGCCAGGCGGCGCGCAATCTCACGCCGGTCACGCTCGAGCTTGGCGGCAAGTCGCCTGCCATCGTGTTGCGCGACTATCCCGTTGGCGAGGCCGCCCGGCGCATCGCGCATGGCAAGGGCATCAACTGCGGGCAGGTTTGCGTGGCGCCCGATTACGCGCTGGTGCCGCGCGAACGCGTGGACGAATTCGTCAAGGCGGTGATCGAAGGTTTCGGCGAACTGTTCAGCGAGCGGACCGGGCACAACCCCGATTACACGGCGCTGGCCACCGATCGCCACGCTGCACGCATCCAGGCCATGCTGGACGACGCGCGCGCCAAGGGCGCGACGGTGATGGCCTGCGGCGAGGTCGGCCCCGGCCGCCGCTTGCCATTGCACGTCGTGACGAACTGCACGCCCGACATGCTGCTGATGCGCGAGGAGATCTTTGGCCCCATCCTGCCAGTGCTGCCGTACGACACGCACGAGCAGGCCATCGCCATGGTGCAGCAACGCTCGCGTCCGCTCGCCCTGTACTGCTTCAGCCACGATGCGGCCGAGCGCAAGAAGCTGCTTGCACGCACGCATTCTGGCGGCGTCACCATCAACGACTGGGCCTGGCACGTGGTCAACCACGACGCACCCTTTGGCGGCGTGGGTAACTCAGGCATGGGCAACTATCACGGCGAAGAGGGGTTTCGCGAACTTTCGCATGCACGCACCGTGTTCAAACGGCACCGGTTCTTTCCCATCGGGCTGTTCTATCCGCCCTACGGCAATCTGGCGCAGCGCCTGACGATGAAGCTGTTTGTCGGCCAGGGCGATGTGGCGGTGAAGAAACCGTTCTGAAGCCCTTCTGAATCCGCAGCCGCAAAAGCAAAACCCCCCAGTACTTTCGTACTGGGGGGTTTCAAGGGAGAGCCTGGCGATTACCTACTT
>NZ_JBXAOE010000056.1:0-30143 GCF_058802485.1 Cupriavidus sp. GW822-FHT02D05
GCAGGTGGTCTTGCCGGCGCCGTTGGGGCCGATCAAGGCATGGATGGAGCCGCGCCGCACCTTGAGGTTGACGTCGCACACGGCGGTGAAGCCGCGGAACGACTTGGTCAGGCTGTGCGTTTCTAGTATGGAATCTTCGTGGTGCATCGCTTTGTCGCTTTTGGCATGCATCGGGAATACGGGTCTGGCAGGCGGATCCGGCCAGCGGATCCGGCCAGCAGCCCTAGCCGTGGACGGGCAACGTTTCGACCGCGTACGCGTGGTGCAGCGAGCGGGCGAGAACCGGATCCTCCAGTTCTATCTCGAAGCGATCCGCCATCCGGATGCCGCCAATGGCCGCCAGCGTGCCGCACAGCATGGCGGTACCGTCGTCAAAACTGCCGCCGTGCTCCGCAAACCTGTCGAGCAGGTCCTGGGGCGAACGCATTGCCGTCACCGGCCCCTGCTGATACAGCACGCGCTCGCCGTCGATGGTCGCGTAGGCGCGCAGGATAAGCTGGTCCCAGTGCTTGACGATGTCGGCCAGGCGCCATAGCACTTGCGCGCAGGGCTTGTCGCACATCTGCTTGGACACCGTGATGCCATAGGTCTCCACCTCCCGGTCGGTGTGGTCCGAGGCAATGCCAACATAGATCTCGCCCTGGTCCTTGAGCAGCAGGAACTCCACTTCGCCGCTGCTGGCATTTCCGCTGACCTGGATCGCTGGCTGCGATTGCAGCCGCTGCGCCGCAACCCGGTAGAAGACCGGGGTCGCCGCTGGCCGCTTGACGCCCAGTGCTTCGAGCTCGCGGATGTGTTTTTCCATTGCGTCGGCATCCCTACCCGTCCAGCCCGCGATGACGAGCTGCTTGACGGTCACAACGCGCTGCCACCTGCCGGTGCGTGTCTCGATATCGAATGTCAGCATGATGATGTCTCCGTGGTTGCGAATCGTTATTTCTTGAGCAAGGCGCACTTGCTGGCAGCGATGGGCCGGAACGCCTCGCTGGCTGGAATGACCTGCTTGATCTTGTAGTAGTCCCAAGGTTTCCGGGATTCCTGCGGGCTCTTGACCTCGACGAGGTACATGTCATGCACCATCAATCCGTCGGCACGGATCTTTCCATTGGTCGTAAAGAAATCGTTGATGGGACTGGCCTTCATCTTCGCCACTACCGCATCGGTCTCGTCTGTCCCCGCGGCCTGGACCGCCTTCAGGTAGTGCATCGTTGACGAGTACACGCCGGCTTGCACGAGCGTGGGCATCTTCCGGGTCTTCTCGAAGAAGCGCTGCGACCACGCGCGGGCCGCGTCATCGCGGTCCCAATAGAACGAGGTGGTGAGCATCATCCCTTGCGCCGCTTGCAGGCCGAGGCTATGGATGTCGCTGATGAACATGTGCAGGCCCGCCAGCTTCTGCTTTCCTGCGCCGCCAATGCCGAAGTCCCGGGCGGTTTTCAGCGCGTTGACGGTATCGCTGCCGGCATTGGCCAGGCCGATCACCTTGGCGCCCGACGCCTGGGCTTGCAGCAGGTAGGACGACAGGTCGGGGGAATTGATGGGATGCTTCGCCTTGCCGACGATCTTCCCGCCTACCGAGGCCAGGGCGTCCGTTGCGTCTTTCTCCAGGGATGCGCCCAGCGCGTAGTCGACCGTCAGGAAGTACCAGCTGTTGTCGCCCCCTTTTGCCAGCGCCTTTACCGTGTTGGCCGCAAAGGCATAGGTGTCGTAGGAATACTGGATGGTGTAAGGCGAGCAATCCTCGTTGGTCAGCCTTGTCGTGCCGGCGCCGCTGGCAATCACCAGCTTGTGCTTGTCCCTGCCCAGGTTGGACACCGCGAGCGCTACCGAGGACGGCAAGACGTCCTGGATGACGTCGACCTTCTGGTTGTCGAACCAGTCGCGCGCGATGGTGCCGGCCACGTCGGTCTTGTTCTGGTGGTCGGTGCTAACCACCTTGATATCGGATCCCAGCACCTTCCCGCCGAAATCGTCCACCGCCATCTGCGCCGCCACCAGCGACCCTTTCCCGCCGATATCGGAAAAAATCGACGACATATCCGTCAGGACGCCGATCTTCACCACGCCGTCGCTGATCTTGCCCGGCTGTGCCGCGGCAATCGCCGAAAACCCCAACATCGTGCCAGCCAGGAACACTGGCTTGAATCGAAAGCGAAACATGTTCTCTCCTCTCCATTGCTGGACTGCTAGAAGCCGCGACAAGGTTTTGTCGGCGGATAGTGCGGCTACAAGGCGGCCATAGAGCGCCTAGATCTCGTGGCTGCGTAGGATTTCCTCGATGCCCATGCCGATGCCGAGCAGTTGCCGGTCCGCCATGGGCGGCCCGAACAGCATCAACCCGACCGGCGCATCGCCCGCCTCATGGCACGGCATGCTCACGGCGCACAGGTCGAGCACATTGGCGATGGCGGGGTTGCGCAGCAACAGCCGGTTGACACTGAAGAACGCAGCGTCATCGGCCAGATCGGCAATGCGTGGCGCCACGATTGGCACGGTCGGCAGCACCACGGCGTCGAACCCCTGCATTTCGCCTTGCGCCTCCCGGCACAACGCCAGCCGCCGGGCGCGCGTGCGCAGGTAGTCCGCGGCGCTCTGCTGCTCGCCCATGCGGATACGCGACAGCACACGCGGGTCATAGCGATCGCCCAGCGCGGCAACCCGTTCGGCATGCCACGCGCTTGCCTCCGCCGCCACCAGGCCACCGTTGATGCTCAGTTCCGGCAACGGGTCCCAGCTATGGAAGGCCACGTCGCGCAGCACGGCGCCCGCTGCGGCCAGCCGCCCGAGCGCACGCTCATAGGCGCTGGCCACCTCGGCGCAAAGCCCGTCGAGCACTACGTTCCTTGCCACGGCCAGCCGAAGGCCACGCACCGGACGCGCTGCCACCGGCTCATCTGGCTCGCCCGCCATGACCCGGTCGAGCGCGGCGCAGCAGGCAACCGTGCGCGCCAGGCCGCCGATCGAGTCATAGCTGGGCGACAGCGGCACCGTTCCCTGCAGCGGCACCCGGCGCGCCGTGGGCTTGAACCCCGCAATGCCGCAAAGCGCTGCGGGAATCCGGCACGAGCCGCCCGTATCCGAGCCGATCGCGGCCACGGCCATGCCGTCCGTCACTGACACCGCGGCCCCGGACGAGGAACCACCGGGAATGCGGCCAACCCCACGCTCGAACGGATTGCGAGGCGTGCCGTAGTGCGGATTGATGCCAACCCCGGAATACGCGAACTCCGTCATGTTGGTGCGCCCGACAAAGACCGCGCCAGCCGCGCGCAACCGTGCAATGGCGAGCGCATCCGCCGTGGCAACCTGTTCAGGCAACACGCGCGCACCGGCCCGCGTGACGTCGCCCTGCACGTCGAACAGGTCCTTGACCGAGATCGGCAAGCCCGACAGCGGCCCGGCCACGCCCTGCCCGCGCAACATGTCGCTTGCCCTGGCCTGCTTCGACGCGGCCATGCTCACGCCGTGCGGGAAGACGCGCGCGCCCTCCCCGCCGGGATTGCAGGCGCGCTCGACACAGCCCGCCAGCAAGGACGCCGCGTCGGCGGTGCCCGCAGAGAGCTGGCGCATCACGGAATCCACGGTCGCCAGCATGATCAGGCCGGGTCGAAGTAGTGGATTTCCAGCAACATGCAACCCGCGTTCGACTTGAAGGGCCCGTGGAAGGCGCCCGGCGGACGGCATGCATAAGTGTGCGGATCGAACGCCTGCCCGCCCTCGCCCTGTTCGTCGTTGCCGACGGTCAGGTCGCCGCTGAGCAGATACACCTCCTCCCAGTAGCGATGCACGAACGGCGCGGTAGTGAATACACCGGGCTGGAAGCGCAGCAGACGGGTGCGGCTGCCGCGGCCGCCGCTTTCATCGAGCGAGCCGGACAGGATCTTTTGCTGGATGCCCGCGGGATAGCCCGCAGGCACCTCCCATCCGCTCGCCAGGTCGATGGTGTGGAACTCATCGTGAAGCTTGTTGATCGCCATGGTTATCTCCGTGTGTGGCAATGAATGTCAGAGCACCACTACCCGCTCAGGCGGCGCGTGCCAACTGGCCCAGCTCCGCGCTGAGCGAATAGCTGTCCAGGATGTTGTCGACCAGGCCGGTGGCCTTCTTCCAGTCGTAGGTCCGATAGGTGTGGCCCTTGGTCACGAAGCCCGCGCCCGCATAGAACATCTCGTATTGGTTGTGGCGCGATGCAAACTCGGACCCCACTGCATCCCATGCCAGCTTGAAGAACTTGACGCGCTCCTCCGGACTGCAGGCCGAAGATTTCTGCGTCTTCTCGATGATCCTGGCCAGTTCCGGGTTCTCGAAATCGTGAAGGCTCGACGGCAGCATGATCATCCCGCCGCCCGCCAGCTCGCGCAGGGTATTGAGCACCTTGGCGTAGAGCTGCTGGGTGATCACCTGCGAGCCGTACAGGAGGTTGCGGTCCGGCATGAAGTAGCCCCGCTCCATGCGCCCCTTGGATTCCATGCCATAGACGAAGGCCTCCACCATCCCCGCCTCGGCGGCGAGCTGGCCCAGCATCTCCCTCACCTGC
Source organism: Cupriavidus sp. GW822-FHT02D05 (assembly GCF_058802485.1). Taxonomy (NCBI): domain Bacteria; kingdom Pseudomonadati; phylum Pseudomonadota; class Betaproteobacteria; order Burkholderiales; family Burkholderiaceae; genus Cupriavidus; species Cupriavidus sp. GW822-FHT02D05. Next base: position 4,538 of record NZ_JBXAOE010000056.1, read on the forward strand.
GGGAAGCCGTTGGTGCCGTTGATCTCGGTGATCTTCTGCGCGATGCCCACCAGGAAGCGCAGCTTCACCATCAGCCTTACCTGGCACTGGTAGTTCTGGTAGCTATGGGCCGGCGTGGCATGAAACTGCTTGGCGCACATGCCGACATCGCCCGCGATGAAGACGCGCTCCCATGGCACCTTGACGTCGTCGAAGTAGAGCACCGCATCGTTCTCGTCGTAGCGGCTCGACAGCGGGTTGTCGAACACCGAAGTCGCGTTGGCTTCGTACGACTTGCGCGACATGACTTTCAGGCCCTTGATGTTCATGGGCACCGCGAACGACAGCGCGTACATCTCGTCGCCCTCGCGCAAGGGCTGGATGCAGCTGCAGAACACCTCGTTGGCCATGATGCCGCTGGTGGCCAGCATCTTTGCGCCGCGCACCGTGATGCCTTCGGCATCCTGGTCGACGATGCCTACGGCCAGGTATTTGTCCTCCTGCTCGTGCGCCGCCTTCGACTGGTTGGCTTGCGGGTTGACGATGACGTACGTCAGGAAGAGATCGTTGTCCCGGGCGTACTTGTAGTACTCGCGCAGGGCGCCGGCCCGCGCCCGGTCATGCTGCTCGAAGACGTCGATCCCCATATACATGCCGGAGATGCAGGACGCCACGTGATCCGGCGAGCGGCCCATGAAGCCATAGTGCAGTTCGGTCCAGGCCTCAAGCGCCATCCGGCGCTGGACCAGGTCGTCATAGCTCTGCGGCAGTTGCCAGATCCGGCTCACGCGGTCGCCGGTGTCCGGCGACTCGAATGTCATCTTCTCGATGTTCTCCGGGCGTGCCTGAAAGTCGTAGAGGTTTGCGTAACTCCGGATCGAGTTCCGGAAGGCGGCGTGCGTGGTGACATCCGTCACGCGCTTGCCGTCGAGGTAGACCTCTCTGCCGTCACGCAGCATCTCGATATGCTGGCTACCAGTCTTGACCATGTCTTCTCTCCTAAATACGTAGCGGTTGTTGATTCACACGGGGGCTGCAGGCGACTTTTCGAGCGCGCGATACCTGCCTCCGAAAAAGACCAGTGGCCTGCCGTCGGGCCGGGCCTGGTGGCGAATGACGCGTCCGATGAAGATGACGTGGTCGCCACCGTCATGTTGCGCATATGGCTCACACTCGAACGTGGCGAGCGCATCCGGCAGTAGCACCGGGGCTTCGCCACCCTGCGCCGCCAAGCCGATGCCATCCCATTTGCCAGAGTTCGCCTTGGCAAAACGGTTGGAAATGTCTTGCTGGCCTTCCTCGAGCACGTTGACGGCGTACCGGGAGGTGGAACAAAGATCCTCCAGGCTCAGGCAACTCCGATCCACCGAGAACAAGATCAGGGGCGGATCGAGCGAGACCGAGTTGAACGACGCCACCGTGATGCCAACCGGTACCCCTTCTTTCCGGGGCGCGGTGATCACGGCTACTCCGGTGGCGAACATGGCGAGCGTGCTTCTGAAGCGGCGCTGCTCATCGGCACCAGCCTCGGAATCCACTTCGCGCTTTGCATAGGTTTCGGCCATCATCCCTCCTGTACAGAATCCGAGCCGCGGATCATTCCAACACGATCCATCGCTCATTTTTCTTTGTTTTTTACCTTTGTAACTTAGGTAGTATTGAATGCTATTGGAGTTTGCAATTCAAGCTGGTGAAAACCCTTGGATGGTGCCTGCGGTGTTGGCGCTCTCAGTGCGCCGAAGCCTGGATGCCCTGCCGTGCCCGCACGCGGGCGCAAGCGCGCTCAACATCCATTTATCTTTGTAACTTACGTATTAATAAATGCTACTATTGAACGGTATTCGAACCAACACAAACCCTGTGACGGACCCTGCTCCCCGCAGGGAAACAGGTGCATCGACACGATTCAGGAGAACAAAGCAATGCAAGGCGAACCCACTGCGGCCCCCATCTACATGGACTACAGCGCCACCACGCCTGTCGACCCTCGCGTTGTCGACAAGATGGTGCCGTTCCTGTACCAGCACTTTGGCAATCCCGCTTCACGCAGCCATCGCTACGGATGGCATGCCGAACAGGCCGTGGAGACGGCGCGCGAGCAGGTTGCGGCACTGCTGAATGCGGATCCCCGCGAGATCGTCTGGACGTCAGGCGCGACGGAAGGGAACAACCTGGCGCTCAAGGGCGCGGCCCATTTCTACAGCGGCAAGGGGAAACACATCGTTACGGTCAAGACCGAGCACAAGGCGGTGCTCGACACTTGCCGTGAGCTGGAGCGCCAGGGCTTTGAGGTCACGTACCTCGACGTCGGGGAGGATGGCTTGCTAGGCCTTGACGCCCTGCGCGCGGCGCTGCGTCCCGACACCATCCTGGTATCCGTGATGATGGTCAACAACGAGATTGGCGTCATCCAGCCGGTTGCCGAGATTGGCGAGCTATGCCGGGCCAAGGGCATCCTCTTTCATTGCGACGCCGTGCAGGCCGCCGGCAAGATCCCCATCGATCTCGAGGCGCTCAAGATCGACCTGCTGACCGTGACCGCGCATAAGGTGTACGGGCCCAAGGGCATCGGCGCGCTCTACGTCCGGCGTAAGCCGCGCGTGCGCATCGAGGCGCAGATGCACGGCGGCGGGCATGAACGGGGCATGCGATCCGGTACGCTGGCAACGCACCAGATTGTCGGCATGGGTGAGGCTTTCCGCATCGCCAGGCTGGAACTAGCCGAGGAATCGCGCCGGGTTGCAGGCCTGCGGGACAGGCTGCTGGCCGGGCTCAGGCAACTCGACGAGGTCTATGTCAACGGCAGCATGGCCAGTCGCATTCCCCATAACCTCAATGTCAGCTTTAACTTCGTTGAGGGGGAGTCCCTGATCATGGGCATCAAGGGCGTGGCTGTTTCCTCCGGCTCGGCCTGTACATCCGCGTCGCTTGAGCCGTCTTTCGTGCTCCGCGCACTAGGGCGCAGCGACGAGCTGGCGCACAGCTCGATTCGCTTTACGCTCGGGCGGTACACGACCCTGGCGGAAGTGGAGCAAGTGATTCAGATGTTGCTGGCCACCGTCACAAAGCTGCGCCACCTCAGCCCGCTGTGGGACATGCATCGCGAAGGCATCGACATCGGCGCTATCAAGTGGGCGGCCCACTGACCAAGCTAGCCGCGGCGCGCCTTGGGGTGAACGGTCACGCTTTTTGCTGCCGCGCCAGAAGATGCGCCAGATCGAGCGCGGCGCGATCCCCGTTGACAACAAGGCGATCCACTACCGAGCACAGCACCTTGAACTCCGTGCGGGTGACGCCCTCGAAGAGGACGTCGTTGATGCGCTGCTGCACGGGAGTCAGCTCATTCAGGAGCCGGGAGCCAGCCACAGCTACCGTGAGCAGCATCTTGCGCTTGTCTTCGGGGTGGGCTTTCTTGTCGATCAGCCCGAGCTTCTTGAGCTTGCCGGTTTCGACGGTAACGAATGGCCCGCTCAAATGAAGATGCTCCGCCAATTGGTTCACCGTCACTTCGCCCTGTTGCGAGAGATGTGCAATGGACCGTATCAAGGAGTACTGGACGCCCGTCAGGCCGATCAGGCTGCCGAACCCGTCGCGCACGGAAAGCAGGCGGGCGGCAAACGGCAGCAGGCCGCTTACCAGGTGCCGGAACTCACTATCCGAGCCGTCGACCAGGCAAGCCGGATTGGTGATCGTCAGCGCCTTGCCCTTCGTGTTAGTTGCCATGCCTTATAGACTCCCTTATCCCGTTGCTCTGTCAGTTGCTTTGCTAGTTGGTTTGCTAGTTGCTCTGCTAGCCAAGGTATTAGCTAGCTAATTTAGCTTTTTGCAAAATACTACACACACATGGCATTGCGCTAGCTTTCGCGCAGCTCCCGCCTCATCCGTCCCCCTACCCCCTACGCCCTAACCCCAAGACACATCCCGAAACGCCTCCACCAGGAAATCCACCAGCCGGCGCACCTTGAGCGGCAACTGCTTGCGCGTCGGATACACGGCGTAGACGCCGATCTCGATCGCGCGGAACTCGGGCATCAGTTCCACCAGGTCACCGCGCCGCAAGTCGTCCTGGAGCATGAAGCTCGGCTGCAGCATGATGCCGCCATGCGCCAGCGCAATCGCGCGGCACGTGTCGCCATTGTTGGAGTACACCCGGGCGCGGGTGTTCACGCTGACCTTGCCGTGCGGGCCATCGAACTGCCATTCGTCGCGCCCGGACCAGTTGGTGTAGGCCAGCACGCGGTGCTCGGCCAGTTCATGCGGATGGGTTGGCGCGCCGTGCTGCGCGAGATAGCCAGGCGACGCGCATAGCACCATGCGGGTTGCGACCAGTTTGCGGCTGATCAGTGCGGAGCTTGGCATATCGCCAATGCGCACGGCAAGGTCGTAGCCTTCGTCGACCAGGTCCACCACGCGGTCATTGAGCGTGATATCGAGATCAACCTGCGGATACGCTGCCATGAAAGCGCTCCAGAGCGGCGCGAGGTGCAAGATGCCAAACGTGAGCGGCACGTTGATACGGATCAGCCCGCTGGGCTCCTGCGTGCGGGACGTGATCTCGGACTCGGCATCGTCCAGCGCCGCCAGCACTTCGCGCGCGCGCTGGTAGAAAATGCGCCCCTCCTCGGTCAGCGACAGCCGGCGCGTGGTGCGCTGCAGCAAGCGCACGCCCAGGCGCTGTTCCAGTGCATCCACATGGCGCGAGACCGCGGCCTTGGACATGCGCAGGCCCTCGACCGCGCCGACAAAGCTGCCGGCGTCGACCACGGCGGTGAATACGGTCATTTCCAGGGCACGGTCCACGGGGTTGCCTCGGCTCCGGCTTATTGTCTCGATAATCGGGACTATATATCACACTTAAGGCAGTTTATCGCCACCACATGAATCAATAGACTAGCAAGGTTCCCTATGTCGTTGCACGCCGCGGGTTTTGCCGTGGCGACCGGAGATTCCGAGATGTCTACCGCACTTCCCGTTCTGTTTGTCTCCCATGGCGCGCCCACCTTCGCCATCGAGCCGGGCCTGGCCGGCCCGCAGCTCACCGCGCTGGGCCGCGCGCTGCCGGTGCCCAAGGCGGTGCTGGTGGTCTCGCCCCACTGGGAAACGCGCGGCGGCGTGCGCGTGACGGCAAGCGCGCAGCCCGAGACCATCCACGATTTCGGCGGCTTCCCGCGTGCCTTGTACGAGATCCGCTACCCGGCGGCCGGGCATCCGGCATTGGCCGAGCGCGCGGTGGCGCTGCTGGCGCAGGCCGGGTTCAACGCCGGGCTGGATCCGCAGCGCGGCCTGGATCACGGCGCCTGGGTGCCGATCCGCCACCTGTATCCCGATGCGCAGGTGCCGGTGTTCCAGGTGTCGCTGCCACAGCCGCTGGACCCGGCCGGCGCGCTGGCGCTGGGCCGTGCGCTGGCGCCGCTGCGCGAGCAGGGCGTGCTGATCGTCGCCTCCGGCAGCATGACGCACAACCTCCATGAATTCCGCGGCCATGGCGGCGGTGATGCCCCGTACGTGGCAGCATTCACGCAGTGGGTGCGCGAGGCGGTGCGCAGCGCCATGCGCACCGGCGACTCGCAGCCGCTGATCGATTACCGCCGGCTGGCCCCGCACGCACAGCGCGCGCACCCGACCGACGAGCACTTCCTGCCGCTGCTGGTGGCCATCGGCGCGGCCGAAGCGGGCGAGCCGCTGGCGGTGATCGACGGCGGCATCACCTACGGGATCTTGTCGATGGAATCGTATGTGCTTGGCCAGTTCCGGCCGCTAGCCGCGCAGCCCATTGCGGCCTGATCCCCTGATCCCTTGTCTGATCCCTTGCTCACAGCCACGCGAAACGATATGAACACCACCCGCAATGAAATCGGCCCGTTGGCCGAAGATCCCGCGACCGGCCTGCGTTATCGCTTGCGAAGGGCGCAAGCGGATACGGCCGCAGCCCCTGCCGCGCGGCTCCTGCTGCTGCACGGCGTAGGCAGCAACGAGGCCAGCCTCGCGCCAGTGGCCACCCGTATCGACCCGCGCGTGGAAGTGGTGCTGGTGCAAGGCCCGCTCACCTTCGGGCCCGGCCAGCATGGCTTTTTCGAGGTCAGCTTCGCCGGTGGCGCGCCCACCATCAACGCAGCCCAGGCGGAGCGCAGCCGCCAGCAACTGATTGCCTTCGTCCGTGCCCTCCATGCGCAGGATGGCGCCCTGCCCGCGCGCACGGTGATCGCCGGCTTCAGCCAGGGCGGCATCCTCAGCGCCAGCGTTGGCCTGAGCGCGCCGGCCGACGTGGCCGGCTTTGCCGTGCTGAGCGGGCGCATCCTGCCGGAGATCGAGCCGCACCTCGCCCCGCGCGAGGCCCTTGCCGGGCTATCGGCCTTTATCGCGCATGGCGAACTCGACAACAAGCTGCCCGTCGCGTGGGCCGAGCGCGCGGACCAGTGGCTGGACGCGCTGGGCGTGCCGCATCGGTCGCGGCGCTACCCCATTGGCCATGAGCTGACCGCCGACGTGGTAGCCGATTTCCAGCAATGGCTCGCCAGCGTGCTTTTTCCTGTCTAATCCTTACCTGCACAAAAACCAAAGACCCCGCCCCCTGATCGCATGTACAAGAAAGGCACCGCAGTAGAGATCCAGTTTTCCCCGAAGCGCCTGAACGACGGCGCAGGCGATCCGTACTGGATCGACCTGACCACGGAAGAGGCGCAGGCGCTGCTTGCCCTGTTGCAGGCGCGCCTGGCGCCCAGCGGCGAAGCCACGGCGGCGCCGCTTGTCTTCAGCCTGGACGAGCCAGAACAAGAGAAGCCCGCCGCGCAGCCGGAAGCCCCCGTCGCGGCAAAGGCCGCATCCGCTGCCACCGACGCGTTCAAGCAATGGGTGTGCATCATCTGCGGCTGGGTCTATGACGAAGCCGCGGGCCTTCCAGAAGACGGCATCGCACCCGGCACCCGCTGGGAAGACATCCCCGACGACTGGCGCTGCCCGCTGTGCGACGTGGGCAAGGAAGACTTTGCGATGGTGGAATTCTGATCGGGCCCAGGTAATCTGGTTGCGTACGCAACAAAATTGGACTATCTTGAACTGGTTGCGCACACAACCAGGAGACAAGACATGTACCAGCGCGAAGCGCACGCCGCATCCCTGCCGGTGCTGCACCCCGGCGGCACGGATTCTCCGCGCCAGGTCGTCATCGCCGGCGGCGGGCCGGTCGGGCTGGCGGTGGCGCTGGCCCTGGCCCGCCACGGCATCCCCAGCGTGGTGCTGGAGGCGGACGACGGCACCTGTGAAGGCAGCCGGGCCATCTGCATCTCCCGGCGCTCGCTGGAAATCCTCGATGCGCTCGGGGTCGCCGCCCCGGTCCTGGACAAAGGCCTCGCCTGGGCGGGCGGCCGCAGCTACTACCGCAACGAGCAGGTGCTGCACTTCACCATGCCGCACGAGCCCGGGCAGGTCTTTCCGCCCATGGTCAATATCCAGCAGTACTACATCGAGCAATACCTGCTCGACGCCATCGCCCGCTACCCGGACCTGATCGAAATCCGCTGGCAGAACCGCGTTACCGCCGTCACGCAAGACAGCAAGGGCGTGACGCTGGCAGTAGCCGCGGGCGACCATGCCTACACCGTGCGCGCGGACTGGCTGGTGGCAGCCGACGGCGGCCGCAGCGCCGTGCGCGATGCGCTAGGCTTGTCGTTGCGCGGCATGCAGTACGAGGGCCGCTACGTCATCGTGGATATCGCCATCGACGCCCCGCGCGAGGTCGAGCGGCTGGCGTGGTTCGATCCGCCGTCCAACCCCGGCTCCACCATCTTGCTGCACCAGCAGCCGGACCAGGTGTGGCGCATCGACTACCAGGTCGGCGAGCACGAGGATGCGGAGCAGGCCGTCAAGCCGGAGAATGTGCTGCCGCGCGTGGCGAGCCACCTCAAGATGATGGGCGTGACCGCGCCTTGGGCGCCGCTGTGGATCTCGATCTACAACGCGAAGTGCCTCACGCTGGATAGCTACGTGCACGGCCGCGCGCTCTTTGCCGGCGACGCCGCGCACCTGGTGCCCATCTTTGGCGTGCGCGGCCTGAACAGCGGCTTCGACGATGCCTTCAACCTCGCCTGGAAGCTTGCCCTTGCCGTGCGCGGCAAGGCCTCCCCCGGCTTGCTGCCCTCCTACTCCACGGAGCGTGTGGCGGCGGCGCGCGAGAACATGCGCTTCGGCGCGAAGAGCACGGAGTTCATGGCCCCGCCCTCGCCTGCCTTTGCCTTGATGCGTGAAGCCGTGCTGGGGCTATCGGCGGCGCACGCGGAACTGCGCTCGCTGATCAACCCGCGCCAGACCAGTCCGGCGGTCTTTGCCGACTCGCCCATTGCCGCGACGGACGACCCTGCCTTCAAGGCCGGTCCGGCGCCGGGCGCCACGCTGCCTGACATGCCGCTGGTCGGCCCGCACGGCACGCCGACTTCGCTGGTCCGCTGCATCGGCAAAGGCTTCACCGCGTTTTGCTTCGCCGGCGCCGGCCAGGATCTGGACGACGCCGTGCCCGGGCTGCGCCAGCTTTGCGACAGCGGCGTCGAACTGGATTGCCACCTGATTGCGGGCACGGCGCCCGCGGCGGGACGGCTGGCCGACCCACAGGATGCCGTGCGGCGCGCACTGGACGGCGTCGACGGTACGCTCTACCTGGTCCGCCCGGATGGCTACGTCAGCGGCCGCTGGCGACAAGCCCGCGCCGGCGATGTGCGAAACGCCATCGCCCTTGCCATGCAGATTGACTAAGCCGGAGAACCCTATGCAAACGACCATGAGCCCGACCGAGCTCGATGAAATCTACACGGCGATGTGCTACCGCATGACCGCGCTCGGCGAGCAAAACACGCCGCTCTACCTGGCCCGCGTGGCGCTGCTGGCGCTCAGCCGCCATGCCGGCTTTGCCGATGCGACGCGATTGCTCGATGAGGTCTCGCACAGCTTCGAAGCCACGGAGGCGGACAACACGCCGGGCCGCGCATCATGACGAGCCCCAAGCTGTCCCTCTCCGACTTCGCCACGTACCGCCTGCACCGCATCGTCAAGCAGTTCGACCGCGGCATCGCGCAGGCCTATTCGGAAGCGCTAGGCCTGTCGCTTAGCGAAGCCAGGACGCTCGCCGCCATCGGCGAGTTCGGCCCCTTCCTGGTCATCGACCTTGCGCGCTTCGCCAACCTGGACAAAAGCCAGGCCAGCCGCGCGGCCGATCACCTCATCAAGCAAGGCCTGGTCAGGCGCGAGCCATCCCCCACTGACGGCCGCGCGGTGCTCATTTCGCTGTCCGCCGAGGGCAAGCCGCTGTTTGAGAAGATCATGCGGATCGCCTCCAGCCGGCACGAGACGCTGATGTCCGCGCTTTCCCCCCAGGAGCGCGCGGTGATGGAGCTCGCGCTGGGCAAGCTGCTGGCGCAGGCGGAGGCGATGCTGTAGGGCTGCCTGCGTTGCGCGCCGGGGGCTTGTGCAGGCGCCCCTCGTCAGGCCTTCTTGACGCGGGGCTTGCGCGGCGTGGCGGCACCGCTGGCCACTGGAATGGCGGCAAGGCCTGCACCCCGTTTCCATCCCTCGATGCCGTCCAGCGTAATGCGCAGCCCTTCCTCGAACGCTATCTCCGAGCTCAGCCGAGAGAACGATTTGCTGACAAAGCGGGCGCCGGGATATTGCAGCGGCGACACGGACTCCAGCTTGTTCTCGATGAAGGCCTGGTGGTAGGCCGGCAACTGGCGGGAAGCCTCCGCCATGCTGGCAGACACAAGGTATTGCGCCAGCAGGTGATAGCCAAGCGCGACTTCGTCCGCGTTGAATCCACCTTGCATGATGGCCGACGTCATGCGGTTGAAAAACTCCATCCCGTAGTCGGTCTCCCCCCGCTGCACATCCTGGAACAGCCGGAAGCGGTTGTGCGAGGCCACATAGATGCTCACACCGGGGTTTTCGATCGCCACCTGGAAACTCAGCCGCGCGAAAGACTCCACGTCGCGGCGCCAGTCCCCGGTGAGCGACGAGAGCCGGCCCAACCGCTGCCGGTAGTAGTCATTCAGCACGCCTGAGACCAGTTGATCCCGCCCGCCCAGGTAATAGTGGATGAGCCCGGGCGCCACGCCAAAATCCTTGGCCAGCTGGACCATGGAGATCTGGTCCAGCGGCATGGTCTTCGTGAGTTCAATGGCGCGCTGCAGGATGGCGACCCGGCTCAGCGTCGCCTCCGCGCCGATCGGCGAGTCCGTCTTGGGCGGACGGCCCCGGCGGCGCGGCATGGCGGGAGGGGGTTCGGCTACGGTGGCGGTTTTCTTGGCGGCTGGCATAGGTCAGTGGCGGATCGGCACAGGAGGCGCAGCTTGATAATTGCGCCCGTGCTAATTCTACCTGTCAACGGGCCGGGTCCGGTCCTGACACATGCTCAAGCGCCGGCGGCCGCCGGCGTCGCGGCCGGCAGTTCGCCCGCCCGGCGGTACCGGCCAAGGGAAAGCGTCAGCGCAGCGGCCAGCAACAGCATGCAGGACAGTGCCAGCAGCGGCGCATCGTAGCTGCCATAGCGGTCGAACCAGGCGCCGAGCCCGATCGGCCCGAGCACCGCGCCAAAGCCATAGCCGGAAAACGCAATGCCGAACAAGGCACCAAAGGAGCGCAAGCCGAAGTACGAACGCACCAGGTACGAGATCAGGTCGCCTTCCGCACCGATGGTGAGGCCAATCAGCATGGTGGCGAGCAGCAGCGCCTGGTAGTCATGCGCCGAGCGCAGCAGGAAGATGCCCAGCGCGCCACCGCCGAAGAACACGCAGGCGACGAATGGTGCGTGGATCCGGTCGATCAGCACGCCGGTCAGGATGCGCCCGATCAGCAGGCCGATGCCCACCATCGAGGCGCTGCGTGCTGCCTGCGCCGGGCTGAAGCCCCGGTCGGCAAACATTGCCGGCAGATGCGGCCCGAGCGACAGCGTAGCGGAGGACCCCAGCACGAACACCGCCCAGATGGCCCACAGGCGATAGGTGCGCAGCGCCTCGGCGAACGGCACGCCGTCAACCACCTGGCCGCGCGCGGCGCCCTGCGCCCTTCCCGCCGCCTTGCGTTCCCGCAACAGCGAGCACGCCAGCAAGGACAATACGATCGACCCGGCGCCCAGCACCACATAAGCAGTGCGCCAGCCATAGCCGGTCACCAGATACTGTGCGGTGGCGGGCATCAACACGGTGCCGGCCCCCAGCCCGCACATGGCAACGCCAAGCGCCAGGCCGAGACGGCGGTCGAACCACTGCGGCAGCACGGCGAGATAGCCGAGCACCGACGTGGCCGCGCCGAACACACCTACCACCACGGACAGGCTGACCCACATGGTCTTGCTGCCGTCCTGCAGTGCCATGCACGCCGTGGCGATGCCGAAGACCACCGCGGACACCGAGATCACGCGCCGGATGCCGTAGCGGTCCATCATGGTCCCGACCAGCGGGCTCACCACCGCCAGCCCGAACATCGAGGCCGCGTAGGACAGCGACGCCTCCGAGCGGCCCCAGCCGAACTCGGCGGCCAGCGGGCGCACGAACACGCCGGCGGTGGCATTGAACAGCGGCGCATAGCCGGCCAGCATGCCAAGCGCCGCACCCAGCACTACCGCGATATAAGGCCAACGTCCAATCCGGGACGCCGTTCCATGGGCTTCTTGCATCATGTCATCTCCTCGGGCACTAACCGCCCTTACACCAGTCCGGTCTTGCTACCGAGATACGCACCGGCATCCGGCGCCACCGCTTCGAGGCCCAGGCGCCGCATCATCTGCCGCGCCGTGCAGACGGCCGTGGAGGTGACGGGCACGCCCAGCGCCAGCTGCGCGCGCTCAATCGCCGCGAACGACGGCATCTGCACGCAGGCGGACAGCACCACCGTGTCCACGCCGGCGGTGTCCAGGCGCTTCACGTCCTCCAGCAACTGCAGCGGATCGCGCTCGCCGACCTCCAGGTTGTCGAGGATCGAGAAGTTGATCGCGTCCTTGACCTCGATGCCTTCGCTTTCGATGTACTCGACCACAGTGCGCGTCAGCGCATCGCTGTAGGGCGCCATCAGCGCGATGCGCCTGGCGCCAAAGTCCTTCAGCTCCTCGACCAGCGCGCCGGCCGAGGTCATGATCGCGGGCTGGTAAGGTGCATCGGCGATGGCCGCGCCAAGGTCTTCAATCACTTGCCGGTGGTAGCCCTTGCCCATGCACATCGTGGCCACCAGGCAGGCCGTGCTCATCACATCCACGCGCGCATCGGCAAGCTCCAGCGCGCAGCGGCCCATGTCGCGGTTCATGCGCTCCAGCTCATGCGCCACCACGCGGTGCATGCGCACGCGGCTGGAGTGAAAGGAGAAACGCTGTGGCAGTTGCTGCATGCGCCCGGCAAAGATGGCGGGCACTTCGCGCTCCATCGTGATGTTGGAGCTGGGAACGATCTGGCCAATTCGGTAATTCATCTTGGGTTCGCTTGTTCGCTTGTTCTCGTTAAGTCTGGGGCTCTGCGGCCGGCTTGCGCAGGAACGTGCTTAGCGCGGCGCGCAGGCAATCCGGGATCGGCGTACCCACGCGCTCGTCCAGCCGCACGCAGATCGGGGAAAACACGGCATCGAACACCGGCGCGCCACCGGGGCGCCTGGCGATGCAGCGGATGTCATAGGAGCGCGTACGGATGGCTTCGACAAAGCACTCGATGTCGATCACGTCGTCCGGCCACAACGTGCCGATGAACTCGAAGCGCATCGCCTTGCACGGCGTGCCCACGCCATGCGCGTCGCCAAGCCGCCCCGCTCCGCCGGCCATGTGGTCGGCAAACAGGCCAACCGCGCCCAGCAGGTAGTCGGTGAAGCGGCCCGTGTACACCACGCCAGCGGGATCGCAATCGCCCCAGCGCACGGTACGGCGCACCACGAACGGCCGCTCGCTCAGCACGTATTCGGTGGCACGCATCATGGCTGCGGCACGGTGAGATCGGTGACGCCCGCGGCGGCCAGCTCGGCGATCAGGGTCGGATACTGTTCACGCAGCCGGTTCACATCCACGCGGCCGGTGCGGGTCATGAAGCGGTAGACGAACTCATGCGGCGTTGCCACGTTCATCCATTCGCGGATACGCTCGTACCAGTTGTACGAAGCCTCCGAGGCGCGGATGAGCTTGGCCTTTTGCGGTCGGCGCACCTCGTCGTAGCACTGCAGCGCCGCCGGCACGTCACCGGGGAAGGCGACGATAGCCTCGGCCAGCGCGATCGCGTCTTCCATGGCGATCCGGGTACCCGAGCCGATCGAGAAGTGGGCGCTGGTCAGCGCATCCCCGATCAGCACCTGGTTGCCGACGTGCCAGGTCTGGTTGATCACGACCGGGAACTGGCGCCAGTTCGAGTTGTTGGAGACCAGCTTGTAGCCACCCAGCTCCGCGCCGAACACCGTCTCGAACAGGGCCTGGCGCGCCTCGTTGGACATGGCGTCCATACCGAAATCCTGCCAGGTCCCGTGGTCGCACTCAGCCACGAACGTGCTCATGGAGTCCGAATACGGGTAATAGTGCGCGACAAAATAGCCGCCCTCGTACTGCCGGAACACCAAGGCCGGATTGGGGAACGCCTTCTCCACGCCGTACCAGGCAAAGTGGTTGGTCAGGTTGTGGCGCGTGGTGCCGAAGCCCTCCTCGTTGGACGCCCGCAGCAGCGAGTTGACGCCATCGGCGCCCACGACCAGGTCGGCCTCGATGGCCGAAAAGTCGCTGATGCGCTTGTTGTACGTCACGCGCACGCCGAGTTCGCGGGCACGCGCCTGCAGCACCGACAGCAGCTGGATGCGAGGAATCGCGCCGCCGCCCGCGCCGGGGCGCTTCATGGTGATCGGCGCCTCGTGGCTCACGATGGTGTGCCGGTCGCTGAAACGCATCGCCTTGGCGAGTTCGTCGACCACCGCCGGGGATGCGGCGCGCAGGTTGGACAGCCCGGTGTCGGCGAGCACCACGCCGAAGCCGAAGGTGGCGTCCTCCGGGTTTTGCTCGTAGATGTCGATCTCCACCGATGCCAGCCGCTCCTTGAGCAGGATGGAGAGGAAGAGCCCGGCGGGGCCGCCCCCGATGATGGCGACGTTCATTGCGGCTTTCATTGCGCCTCCTCCGGGGAAATCACCAGCGCGTCCATATCGAACTGGACGATGCGCCCGACCAGGCCGCCGGTCAGCGCGCCGTACCAGACTGCCGGCTTGAAGCCTAGCGCCTTGCGCCGCAAGCGGATCTGCGGATTGCCGTCGATGCGCACATAGCCGTTTTTCAGCGAGGTGGTGGCATAGCCTTCGGTAGTACGCGCCACGCCGATCAGCGCGGCAAACTCCGGCACGTCCAGCACATAGACCGATGCCTTGCCAGCCTGCTCCGGTGCCGTGCCGATCTGCGCGGCCTTGCGTTGCCAGACCGGCTCGATGGACGTGAAAGCCGTGGCGGCGTCCGCTGCCTGCTCCAGCTGCATGGCTGCCTCGATGGTCAACGCCGCGTCAAGCGCATCGGCCTCGCTGAACGGGCGCAGTTGCCAGGTGATCTCGATCGGATAGCCGTTGGGATCGTTGAAGTAGATCGACTCGATGACCTCGTGCCGGATCTGGTAGCGCACCGGAATGCCGACCGCTTCCACGCGCTGCCGCCATTCCAGCAGCTCTGCTTCGTCGCGCACGCGCCAGGCGGTGTGCGTGGCGCGATCCTGGTAGTGCTCGCGCACCGCCAGCCAGTCCGGCCGCTCGGTGCCGATGTAGTAGAAGAAGGCAATGGTGCTGCTGTTGCCGCTATCGAAGAAGAAGTGCAGGAAATCCGCATGGTTGTCCGGGCCCCAGCCCTTGGCCGAGATGGCGTGGACCAGCGGCAGGCCAAGCAGGTCTCGGTAGAAATGCACGGTCTGGGCCAGCTTCCAGGTGGGGCGCGCGGTGTGATGCACGCCATGCAACTGCACGGACGGCACGCCGACAAGGTGTTTCGCTTCGGTCATTTCACTTCCCTTCGGTTACGGTGTTGCCGGCCGTCTCGGCCTCGAGCAACTGGATGATCTGCTGGCGCAACAGCACCTTGCTGAGCTTGCCGGATGCGGTCAGCGGGAACTCTCGGACGACCTCCAGCCGCTCTGGCCACTTGAACTTGGCCAGGCCGGCTTCCTGCAGGTATTGGGTCAGTTGCGCCAGCGTGAGGTCGCTTGCGGGCGGCTTGGGTATGACGAAGGCGCACACGCGCTCCCCATAGACGCGGTCGGGCATGCCCACCACAGCGCAGGCCAACACGCCCGGGTGCAGGTTGACGACGTTCTCCAGCTCCTCGGCATTGATCTTCTCGCCGCCGCGATCCACCACATCCTTGATGCGCCCGAAAAAGAAGTAATAGCGTTTGCCGTCCACCACGCGCGACGTCATCAGGTCGCCGGAGCGGTAGAAGCCGTCCGCGGTGAAGCGCGTCTGGTCCTCCTTCTCGGATTTGTAGTAACCGCGGATGGTGTAAGGCCCGCGGAACAGGGCCTCGCCGGGTTCGCCGTCGGCCACGGGATCCTCCGTGCCCGGTGACACGAGCTTGACCTCGTCATGCGCCGACACCGGGCTGCCGACGGAGGTGTCGCGGATCTCCTGCGGGTCATCCTTGCGGGCGAACATGATCACGCCTTCGGTCATGCCGAAGATATGGTGCGTGGGCGAGCCCGTCAGGCGGGTCAGGCCCGCGGCGTTCTTCGGCGCGATGAAATTCCTGCGCGCCCGCGCGCCGGCATCCGACTGCGCCAGTTCCGGCGCAATGCGCGTGAGGATCGGCCCGGCCACGCCGAACCAGGTAGGCTGGTAATCGCGCACCAGGCCGCGCAGGTTTTCCTCGCTAAGATCCGGCGTGACCGTCAATGTGGCGCCGGTCAGCAGGAACGGGCCGAAGAAGCAGCCCATGTTGAGGTTGTGCATGTACGGCGTGGGGAAGAACAGCACGTCGTCCTTCGTGTAGCCATTGCACGCAGCCACCGCGCGCATGTTGTAGAGGTACTCGCTCTGGAAGCGCGGGATGATTTTAGGCACGCCCGTGGTGCCGCCGGAGAGCTGGAATACGGCGGCCTGGAAGGGATCTAGCTTCACGCCCGCCAGGATCTCGCGCGCGTGAGCCAGCGGCATCTCTTCGATCAGGTCGGCTAGCAACACCGCGCTGCCACGACGCTCGCCACGTGCTTGCAGGATGATGGAGAAACTCGGCACTTCGGCCTGCATTTCCTGCGCGAAGGCCACGTCGTCGAACTTGGCGTCATCGCCCTGCACGACATGCAGGCGGGCTTCGCAGAGATTGCCGAGGTAGCCGATTTCCAGCTTGCGGAACGCCTGGAGCGAGCAAAGCGGAATGATGCCCGCCTTCAGGCAGCCCAGGAACGCCAGCAGCAGCTCATTGCTGTTGCCGCACTGGAACACCGCGCGATCCAGAGGCCGCAGGCCCAGCGCCAGCAGCGCAGCGCCAAGGCGCTCGGTCTTCTCGTCCAGGTCGCGGTAGGTCAGCCGGCCTTCCGGGCCGACCAGCGCGAGCCGGTCCGCGTGGGTCCTAAACGATGCGCGAAAGGCCCCGGTCAGCGTTTCTTGCGTCAGCACGCCGTCGGCAACATAGCGCCGTAGCCGGTCCTCGTCGGGATACCTGACCCCCGCCAGCAATTCCGGGGGCCGTACCGATTGGGATTGCATCATGTCTCTCTACCCTTGCTTGTCTGTTTTCTGTTGTCTGTTTTCCGTCAGCGCGCCGCATTGGCCTGCGGCGCACGGGATGACTTTCCTTACACCATCAGCTCGCGCAGCCACTCGACGATGTGCGCCCCGGCGATACGCTGGCCCGGCTCCTCGTCGCGGCTCAGTGCCATGCCATGGTGATTGCCGCGCACGCGGATGTGGCGCTTTTCCGTGCTGCCGATCTGCGCATAGATGGACTCGATATCGGCCGGGAACGTGCACTGGTCGCCGGTGTATTCCAGCAGCAGCGTGGGCTGGTGCACCGCGCCGATGGTCTTGTCCAGCGACGCGTTGGAAGTCAGCCCCGACCAGGTCGACAGCCAGGACTCCGGCGTCACCACGCGTGCGAAGCCAACGCTGCCCCAGTTGGAAACAAAGGGGTCCTTGCCCCACAGCGTGCCCGTTTGGCGGTCCGACGGGTCCAGGGTGATGTCCCAGGACCGCAGGTCAGCGTCCGTGCGCCAGACGTGGAAGATGGGCGCATGCGCGGCCACACGCCGGTCCAGCTCGCTGCCGGCGCCTGCCTTGATGCGCTGGCGGGCGGCCTGCTTGCGGCGCAGCAGTTGCCTCGCGTGCTCGTCGATCCGCTTCACCCGCTCTTCCTGCGCGGCGCTGTAGCGCGCGACAAAGTCCGGCGCATAGCTGCCGCGTCCACTCGCGGCGTCGAAGCCGTTCGCCGCGGAGAACGGATCGAGCGACGCATCGGTTTGCATCGGGTCGTTCTCGTCGACCACGGAGGGATCGAGCCCGGTCATCAAAAGCTTGCCCTGCCCGGGATGCGGAGAGATCAGGATCATGCCGTCAACCGTGGGCATCTGCAGCTCGGCCAGGTTGGTCGGACGGCCACCCGGGGTCCGCGCGATGCGCTGCGCAGCCGGCGCGAGCGCCTGCTGGTTGTAGAAGGTGTACAGCGAAGCGCCGCCGGAATTGCCCAGCAGCACGATGCGCGCAAAACCCAGCTCGCGCAGGTGCGTCATGCCTGCCGCCACGTCGAACAACGCGATCTCATGCTCCAGCCGCAGGTCGTTGCCGATCGACCGGGGGCCCTGCACCCAGCAGGCGCAGCCGGCGTCGAGAATGAACGGCACGAGATAGTGCGTGATCGCCATCTCGCGGGGGTGCATGATGGAAACGACGGTCTTTTCCTTGCCGGTCGCCGTGAAGAGAAAGCCGAGCGTGCGCTGGCCGTCCGCGGTACCCAGCGCATAGGGGACCATCTGGTAAGGACGCGTCATCAGTCGTGCATCCCACGACGCGCCACGCATGCCCGCTGTTACCTGTGCCTTGTTCTGCTCCGCCACGGCGTCTCCTTTGATTAAATGCTACCGTCTCAATAATTTAGACATTATTTGAGTGCATGTCAATTAATGGTAAACCTTGCCCCACCGCTACGCAGCCGGCGCCCGGCCATGAACAAAAAAGCGGCTGCATCGTCATATCGACGGGCAGCCGCGAAGAGCCGGCGTTAGCCGCACGGGAAAGTGCCAGATGTGCCCGGCGACAAGCGCGCTAGACGCCGCCACTCAAAAGCTGTGTCGCAGGCCCACCACCGTGCCAAGCTGATTGGCGCCAGGGACGATCGAGCCGTCGTAACCGTTGGCGCTAAGCGCGGAGCCGCCGCTGTTCTTTGTGTAGGAGGCCGTCAGGTAGGCATCGGTACGCTTGGAGAACCGGTAGTCGACCGACAGCACAAAGGAGATCGGGTCCTTGGCCGAGGTGCGGTCATTAGTCTTGTACACGGCGCCGGTCAGCGCAACGGCCGGCGCCAGGTTCCAGTTCACGCCGGTCCACATCAGGTCCGTGCGCGACATCGACGCCAGCAACTGGCTCGCCAGCCTGCGGTAGCCCACATAGATGCTGACCGCCTCCAGATCCACCGCGGCCGTCCCGACATAGCGCCGCTCGGTCTTGCCGGCCGTCGCGGCGCTGTTGCCATTGAACTGGTCATACACGCCGCCCACGCGAAAACGGCCAGCCTGGTAGGTAAGGCCCGCGCTCATGTCGCGCCCCACGCGGCTGTTGCCCGGCACCTCCGAACCGTTGGCCACCGTGGAGTCCACCCCGAAGCTATACAGCGCCGCTACGGTCAGCCCGCCAAACTTGCCGGTGTACTTGGCTGCGTTGTCCACGCGACCCGCCAGCCAGCTGTCGTGGCTGAACGACGAGTACTTCGGCGCGAAGAACATCGGGTCGAACGAGATGATCAGGTCGAACATCAGGTTGTGATGCCGGCCTAGCGTGAACTGGCCATACGTGCTGCTGTCGAAGCCGACATAGGCCTTGCGTCCAAAGATCCGGCCGCCCTGCGAGGACACTCCGGTATCGAGCATCATGCCGCCTTCCAGCACAAAGAGACCCTTCAGGCCGCCACCGAGATCCTCCACCCCACGCATGCCCCAGCGGCTGCCGGCAATGTTGCCGGAAGTCATGCGGAACAGGCTGTCCCCCTGCTTTGCCGCGTTCGGCACGCGGTTCAGGTATTCGACGCCCGCGTCCACCACGCCATACATCGTGACGGACGACTGGGCGTGCGCCTGCCCGTGGGTCAGTGCCGCCAGCGTGGCCGCGGCCATGGCCAGTGCTTTCTTCATTGCTCCTCCTTGATCGGGTCTGGTCCGCGAGCTGCGATCGGCCCGCGGGCTATCGTGCCGTTGCCCGACAGGCGGCTTCGGCAACGGATGCCTTCCCGTTAAATTGATATAGACTCAATAAATGTTATTGTTTTTTGATTCCATATCAAATAATGGTTTTCCCGATGCCGAGGCACCTAGGAAAGATGCAACTCAAGTCCCCGGCGAGCCCGCGTCTTCTTGCTCGGGCGCTTGCTTCGCCATGCGCCGCTGGCATACTCGCCATGTGGGTTAGCGCACGTGCCCACGCACGGCCCGGCCTTAAGCTCACCGCGTCACAGCCATGCCACCGTTGTCAGCCTTGATTGAGGACAGACGCCATGACCCTGTACGTGCTCTCGCTTTTTATCGGCATCGTGGCTGGCCTGCGCGCCATGACGGCGCCTGCCGCCGTCAGCTGGGCGGTCCACGCGGGCTTGCTGGATCTGTCGGGCAGCTGGCTTGCCTTCATGGGCTATCGGTTCACGCCATGGGTCTTCAGCGTGCTGGCCGCAGTGGAGCTCATCACCGACAAGCTGCCCGGCACGCCGAGCCGCAAGGTGCCGCCGCAGTTCGGCGCGCGCATTCTCTCGGGGGCGCTGTGCGGGGCCACGATCGGCGCGGGTGGCGGCATGCTGGTGGGAGGGGGCATTCTTGGCGCCGTGGGCGCGGTGATCGGCACGCTCGGCGGCGCGGCGGTGCGCGCGCGCCTTGCGGCGATATTCGGCAGGGACCTGCCGGCGGCGGTCATTGAGGACCTGGTTGCCGTCATTGGCGCGGCGGTCATCGTCCTGTCGCTGGCTTAGAGGCCATTTCAAAACGATGCTGGCGTCGTCGCGCGGCCTTGGCCGATCCGCTTGTACTGTCTGCGGCCGCGCGCCTGGCCAGAACCGCTTCGCTTCATCTTGAAACGGCCTCTTAGGCACCGCCGCCAGCTGGTCCTACAACGGATCGACCAGGCTGCGCACGACCTCCGCCAGGCGGGCCGCGCGTGCGCGCCCCTTCGCGTCCAGGCCAAGCGCGCCACCCGCGGCCAGCGCCTGCAGGCCAAAGGCGGCGTCGGTCATGTCGCGCCATGAGGGGTGGTCGGCGTGCATGGCCTCCAGCGCCTGCGCGCCAGCCGCCAGGCGCGCTGGGTCAGGCTGCTGGCCGGCCGCCAGGTCTTCCAGTACCGCCGCTGCGTCGAGCAAACCCTTGCGGTCCATATCGGCATCTCCCTCTCAAACTTAATGGCAAATTGACGGTCCCGCAGTGCATTTTTTTGCAGGCCCGGCGATGGGTTTCGCTGCGGTTGGCGACACGCCGTGGGCGGCGCCGACCCAAACGATATGCGCGGACTTTCACCCCTTATTCACTCAATTGGCCCCAGGCCCACGCCGCTACGATCTTGAGCGTGAAGAGTGAAGCACACGATCGGGATTACCCCCTGGTTTTCGGTCGATGCGCACATCTTCAGCGCGAAACGAGGACAAGATCGGCGCCCACAGCCGACAGATCAGCGAGCCGGGGTGAAGTCAGCAGCATCTAAATGGCCAGTGGCGTCCCACGGCTGTCCCGGCGTATCCGTATCTACCCTCGTGTCGACAACATCAAGGGCGACGCGACAGCCAGGCCACTGGCACCGGATTTCCTGCCAGGAACCAGCGGCTTGTCGCAATACAGCGCACGCTTATGGCGACGCCATCGATCAGTACCTCGCCCGAGGAAGCCCTGCGTGCCGGCCGTATCATCCGCGCGCAACTGGCTCTCCTGACCAGCCGGGCCGCTTCGGCGGGCCGGCCTCCTCCAACATGCAATTAAGGGATTGCAACCATGGCTATTTCCTCGATAGGAGTCGGGTCCCAGCTGGACCTGAGCACCTTGCTGGACAATCTGCAAAAGGCGGAAGAGACCAAGCTCACTGCCCTGACCAAGAAGGCCACCGTCCACACCACCAAGCTCTCCGCTTATGGTCTGCTGCAAGGCGCGCTGGCTTCGTTCCAGAATGCCGCCAGCGCGCTCGGCTCGGCGAGCCTGTACAACAGCAGCACCACCACCTCCAGCAATACCGGCGTGCTGGGCGTCGTGGCCGACAAGTCCGCCTTGGCGGGCAGCTATGCCGTCAAGGTGTCGCAGCTGGCGCAGTCGCAAACGCTGGTGTCCAATGGCATCACCGACAGCACGGGCCAGTTGCTGGGCAGCGCCAAGATCACGATCGAATTCGGCACCACCGAGGGCGCCGTCTTCACGCCCGGCACCGCCAAGCCTGCCTCGATCAACATCAACGGCACCAACAATACGCTGGCCGGCATCCGCGATGCGATCAATGCATCCAACTCGGGCGTAACCGCCAGCATCGTCAACGATGGCGGCAGCACGCCGTACCGCATGGTACTGACGTCCAACACCACGGGCGCCAAGTCCAGCATGCGCATCTCCGTGGACAGCAACGGCGCCGGCGACCCCAGCACCATTGCCGGCTTGCTGGCGTATGACCCGGCCGGCACCAAGGCGATGAAGCAGAACATCGAGGCCCTCGATGCCAAGCTGAACATCAACGGCATCGACGTGAGCAGCCCGACCAACTCGGTGCAAGGCGCCGCGCCGGGCCTGACGCTGAACCTGCTGAGCAAGGGCGATAGCACGGTGACCGCCGTCACCGACACCGGGACGATGGCTACCGCCGTACAGAGCTTTGTCACGGCCTACAACACGCTGCAAAGCACCGCCGCGAAGCTGTCCGCCTTCGACAAGAGCAACAAGGGCACGCAGTCGCCGCTGCTGGGCGATGCTACGCTGCGCACGATCCAGAACCAGTTGCGCTCCGTGTTCAACGCGCCGCAGACCGCCACCAGCGACTCCAGCCTGGTCAACCTGACCCAGATCGGGATCTCGTTCAAGGCCGACGGCTCCATGGGGCTCGACACCGCCAAGCTGAACAAGGCGCTCGCCACCAACCGGACCGGCGTGGCGCAGCTGTTCAGCGGTGCCGACGGCAAGTCCGGCTATGGCAATCAACTGACGGAAATGGTGAAATCGTTCAGTGCCACAAAGGGCGCGCTGACGACGGCCACCGAAGGCCTCAACACCAACCTGAAGGACCTCGACAGCGCCTACACCCGCACCTCCGCGGGGATCGACGCCACGATGGCACGCTATCGCGCGCAGTTCCAGCAGCTTGACCTGATGATGACCCGGATGAACTCCACCAAAACCTACCTCACGCAGCAATTCGCAGCGATGAACAAAACAACGTCCAACCAGCAGTAATCAGCACCGCAGCCGTCCTGCCCGCAAGTGCGGGACGGCCCCGCTAACGGCTTACCGTCCTCGCTTTCCCTTGATGGCATAACCGTGCGATGCCGCTACACTGTCGCCTGATCCTAGCCAGTCCATCAGGAACCGCCCCATATGCGCGAACAAGAACAGAGCGGAAACACCCCTCCTTTACGATCCCCCTCGCTGCGTCAAGCCGCAAGCATCCTGGTAGTGCGCGATGGCGCGGCCGGCATGGAAGTGCTGCTGGTGCGTCGCCCCGAGCGCGACGACGACCGCAGCAGCGGCGCCTTCGTCTTTCCCGGCGGCACGCTCGACCCCCAAGACAAGACCCTGCACGACGCCAGCGCCGGCCTGGACGATGCCGCGGCCAGCACCCGTCTCAAGCTGCCTGACGGCGGCCTGGATTTCTACCTGGCAGCCGTGCGCGAGTGTTTCGAGGAAGCCGGCCTGCTGTTCGCGAGCGATGCCAGCGGCAAGCTGATCGCGCTGGACACGCTGGATGCCACGCAGCAGGCATGGCTGAGGCAATCCGCGCGCAGCGGTGGGCCGGGCATGGCGCAGCTCTGCGAGCGCCTTGGCGTGCGCCTGGCTGTGGACCGCCTGGCGTATCACAGCCACTGGCTGACGCCACCCGGCTTGCCCAAGCGCTTCGACACGCGTTTTTTCGTGGCCGTGGCGCCCGCCGGCCAGTCCGCCACGCACGATGGCGACGAGGCCGTGGAGCATCTCTGGATACGCCCGAGCGATGCCATCGATCCGGCGCGCGGCCTGAAGCTGGTGGCCGTCACGCGGCGCACGCTAGCGTCGATTGCCCGCTTCGACACTGCTCAGGCCTGCTTTGACCATGCGGCGCAGCTGCGCGACATTGCGCGCATCATGCCGCGCCTGGCCCAAGGCGGCGGTGGCCTGCGGCCCGTGCTGCCCAGCGAGCCCGCCTATGCCGAGATCGAGCGCATCGACCCGCAAGGCCAGGGCCATGCGCGCTATGAGCTGGCGACCGGCGCCGCGGTACGCCTGTCCGAGCGCATCTGGCGCGTCACCGCCGGCAATGGCAGCGTGATGACCGGGCCCGGCACCAATACGTATTTCGTGGGCGATCCGGCGCGCAACGAATGGGCCGTGATCGATCCGGGCCCCGACGACGAAGCCCATGTGGCCGCCGTGCTGGCGGCCGCGCCAGGCCCGATCCGCTGGATCCTGGCCACCCACACCCACATCGACCACTCGCCGGCGGCATCCAGGCTCAAGGCCGCCACCGGCGCGCCGGTGCTGGGCCGCCCCGCGCCGCAGACGCCACGCCAGGACCAGACCTTCCAGCCCGAGCGCATCCTGGCGCACGGCGAGCGCCTGGCGCTGGGCGAAGGCTGCACGCTGCGTGTCGTCCACACGCCGGGCCATGCATCCAATCATCTTTGCTTCCTGCTCGAGGAAGAAAAGACCCTGTTCACCGGCGACCACGTGATGCAGGGATCCACCGTCGTCATCAATCCGCCCGACGGTGACATGCGCGCGTACCTGGCCTCGCTGGCCGCGTTGCAGGACGAAGACCTGGAATGGCTCGCGCCCGGCCACGGCTTCCTGATGCCCCGGCCCGTGGATGCCATCCGCACCTTGATCCGCCATCGCATGCAGCGTGAGGCAAAGGTGCTCAACGGGCTACGGGAGCTTGGCGAGACCGGCATCGACGCCCTGCTCCTGCGCGTCTACGACGACGTGCCGGAGCGCATGCTCCCGGTGGCAAAGCGCTCGCTGCTGGCGCACCTGCTCAAGCTGGTGGAGGACGGCCGCGTGCAGGAGTCCGACGAGACGTGGCAGGTGCCCAAGCACGCAGCAGGTTGAAACGCGGCGCTCAGATGCAAACAAAAAGCCGACCTCGACAGGTCGGCTTTTTCATGTGCCAGCAGCGGGCTGCCATCTCGTCCGATACTTCCCGGATATTTGATACGTCTTATACGTCTTGTACGTATTACTCGGATACCGAAGCCATCAGCAGGTCCGCGGCGGACTCCAGCCGCTCAGGCGCCCCAAACAGCCGCGCAACGATCAGGCCGTTCTGCAGCGCGCCGTAGATCACCTGCGCCAGCGCGCGAGCCGTCACCGGGTAGACCTTGCCGTATTCCTTCTGCGCGCGCTCGATCAGCCCCATCAGCCAGTTCTCGTTCATGCGGTAGAACGCCTTGAGCTCGGCGTGAACCGACTCCGGCAGGCACAGCGTCTCGGTGGACAACATGCCCGCGAGGCAGATCTGGTCGCCGCAGGCCGCGGTACGCAGGAAGATTAGGTAGCCCTCGGCTTGCGCGGCAGGGGGAAGCGAAGCATCCACGCTACGCAGCCGCTCGGAGATGCGGGCGCTGTATTCCTTCACCGCCTCCAGCACCAGGTCGTCCTTGGCGGGGAAGTAATAATGGATGCTCGACGTCTTCACGCCGACCAGCTCGGCCAGGTCGCGATAGCTGAAACCATTGAAACCGCGTCGGCGGATAAGCACCAACGTGTGTTCGAGCAGTTGTTCGCGTACGGATTGCGTTTTCATAGCGTGATCTTATCTATCTATCGATAGATCCTCAAGCCAATTTCGTGTGCAGTCGCAACAAGCCGGCTTAGTTGGCCTAAGTTACGCCTCAATTGCGCTTATCACCGCCCTATGTCGGCTCACGCCGGGAGCACTTGCGCCACCACGGTGATTGCAGAGCCACTGGCGACACAGAGAACCACCCAGCCGGCCAGGATAAGGAAGCTGTCCCGTAAGTTCATGATGCACCCCTACTCTATTTCACGCTCACTCTGTTTCCCAACCGCTATCGGGCATCCGTGCGGCGATCGCCGGGATGCCCATGCCGCGCTCAGGCATTGGCGCCTTCGCTGAACACGTCGAACTTGCCGCCACGCGCGCCATCGGTGTAAGCGTCAACGCTGCGGGCCGGGCTGGCGGAGACGCCGCTGCGATCCAGGCCGGCTACCACGCGGGCACCATCCGTGTACGGGTCAGCCTTGCCAACGCGTGCGCCTTCGGTGAACGGGTCGAACTTGCCGCTGCGCGCGCCGTCGGT
>NZ_JBXAOE010000057.1:0-28735 GCF_058802485.1 Cupriavidus sp. GW822-FHT02D05
TTGCCTACTTTCTTGGCAAGACAAGAAAGTAGGTCGCCGCCCCGCAGGGGTGGTGAAACTGCAGTTGCCTTTGCCGTCATCAACGTGCCGCCAGCGCCAGGAAGCCACCAACAATACCAACGATACCAACGATAAGAAGGAGACCACATGCATCGACAACTCGCCCCGCACGGCATCGGCATCGGCGCCGGCAAGATCTTCAGGCCCGCATCATGAACGCAATCACCGAAATCACGCCGCTGTTCGAGATGCGCGGCATCTGCAAGAACTTCCCCGGCGTGAAGGCGCTGGACGATGTGTCGTTCGCCATCTACCCCGGCGAGGTGCATATGCTGCTGGGCGAGAACGGCGCCGGCAAGTCGTCGCTGATGAAGGTGCTGTGCGGCGTCTACGTGGCCGATGCCGGCGAGTTCTATCACGACGGCAGCCCGGTGGCGATCACCAGCCCGGCCGATACCATGCGCCTCGGCATCGCGGTGATCTTCCAGGAGTTCTCGCTGGTGCCTTACCTGGACATCGCGCAGAACATTTTCCTGGGCCGCGAGCCGCGCGGGCGTATTCCCGGCTCCGTCGACGCCGCCAGGATGCACGCCGAAGCGCGCCGCATCCTCGATATCCTGGGCATGGAGGTGAGCACCCGCACGCCGGTGCATGCGCTGGGCGTGGCCCAGCAGCAGATGGTGGAGATCGCCAAGGCGCTGTCGCAGAACGCGCGCATCCTGGTGCTGGACGAGCCCACCGCGGCGCTGTCCGACCGCGAGACCGAGAAGCTGTTCGCCGTGATCGCGCGGCTCAAGGCCGATGGCGTGTCGATGATCTATATCTCGCACCGCATGGCGGAGGTCTTTGCGCTGGGCGACCGTATCACCATCCTGCGCGACGGCCGCAAGGTAGGCGCCTGCCTGCCCGGCGACGCCACCCCGGACGAGCTGGTGGCGCGCATGGTCGGGCGCAAGGTCGACATGAGCTACAGCCGCGAGCGCAGCGCGCAACTGGGCGAAGTGGCGCTGGACGTGCGCAACGTCAGCGCGGACAGTGGCATCGCGGATATCAACCTGCAGGTGCGCGCCGGCGAGATCGTGGGCCTGGCCGGGCTGGTGGGCTCGGGCCGCAGCGAGGTGGCGCGCGCCGTGTTTGGCGCGGACCCGATCCAGCAGGGCGAAATCCGCATCTTTGGCAAGCGTCTGGCCGGCGGCCCGGACCGCGCCCGTGAGCTGGGTGCCGCGCTGATTCCGGAAAGCCGAAAATCGGAGGGGCTGGCGCTGATCCGCACGGTGCGCGACAACCTGCTGCTGGCCGGCTTGCGGCGCGCGTTTCCCGCGCGCTGGTATCGCGCAGACAAGGCCGAGGCGCTGGCCGAGCGCGAGATCGCGCGGCTGCGCATTGCCACGCCCGACGGCAACCAGCTGGCGCAGTTCCTCTCCGGCGGCAACCAGCAAAAGATCGTGATCGGCAAATGGCTGGTCGCCGAAGCGAAGCTGTTTATCTTCGACGAGCCCACGCGCGGCATCGACGTCGGCGCCAAGGCCGAGATCTTTGCCCTGATCGACAGCCTGGTGAAGCAGGGCGCCGGCGTGCTGCTGATCAGCTCCGAACTGCCGGAGATCATCAATGTCTGCGACCGCACCTATGTCATGCGCGGCGGGCGCATCGCCGGCGAAGTCGCTCACGCCGAGATGACCGAAGAACGCATTCTGCAACTGGGGATGAACGATGCTTGATACCAACGCACTACCGCGGCCGCTCGGCCTGTCCATCGGCAAGGTGCCCGGATCGGTCTGGGTGCTGCTGCTGCTTTCGCTGGGCTTCAGCGCGACGGGCTCGGGCTTCCTGAGCGTGGAGAACCTGCTGAACATCGGCGCGCAATCCACGATCTTGCTGCTGATCGCCTTGCCGATGACGCTGATCATCATGACCGAAGGGCTGGACCTGTCGATGGGCGCCGTGCTGACGCTATGCGGCGTGGTGCTGGCGATGGTGATGGTGGCCACGGAATCGCTGCCCCTGGCCTTGGGCGCGGCGCTGCTTACCGGGCTGGCGTTCGGGCTGCTCAACGGCGCGCTGGTGTCGTGGCTGGAGATCCCGCCGTTCGTGGCCACGCTCGGCACGCTGGGCGCCGCGCAGGGGCTGGCGCTGGTAGCCACCGATGGCCAGAGCGTGACCGGCATCGGCGAGGCGATTCCGCTGATCTACGCCGGGCAACTGCTGGGCGTGCCGCTCCCGATCTGGATCGCGGTGGTGTTCTACGGCCTGTTCCACTGGCTGCTCTACCACACCCGCTTTGGCGCCTATGTGTTCGCGCTGGGTGGCAACCGGGAGGCGCTCAAGTTTTCCGGCGTGCGCATCAATGTCTATCTGATCGCCGTCTATGCGCTGGGCGGGCTGATGGCCGGCGTGGCCGCGCTGCTGCTCACGGCGCGCATGAATGCCGGGCACCCCACGGCGGCCATCGGGCTGGAGTTCGATGCCATCGCCGCGGTGGCGGTGGGCGGCACCACCTTCGACCGCGGCAACGGCTGGCTGCCCGGCACGGTGCTGGGGGTGCTGGCGGTGGGCGTGCTGCGCAACGGGCTCAACCTGGTGGGCGTGCAGTCGTCGGTGCAGGTGGCGGCCATCGGGCTGCTGGTGCTGGTGGTGCTGCTGATCGAATCGTTCAAGGGGAAAGCATGAACACGGCGACTCTGTTCCCGCCACTCTCGGCGGATGCCCGCTCGTTTGCCTACCGGCTGTTCGCGCTGGGCCTGCTGTGCCTGCTGCTGGCGGTGGCGTCGGACGCGTTCCTGACGCTGGGCAACATCCTCAACGTGCTGCGCCAGGCCAGCCTGCTGTTCCTGCTGGCGTCGGGCGTGACGCTGGTGATCCTGACCGGCGGGCTGGACTTGTCGGTGGGCGCCAACGTGGCCATGTCGGCCTGCGTGGCGGCCACCGTGATGAAGGCCACCGGCTCCACCATGCTCGGCGTGGGCGCGGGGCTGGGCACCGGCGCGCTGATCGGGCTGGCCAACGGCCTGCTGGTGGCCATGCTGCGCATCCCGCCATTCATTGCCACCTACGGCATGTTGTGGGTGCTGCACGGCGTCACCTACTGGTTCATGGCGGGCGAGACCATCCACGGCTTTCCACCAGCGTTTCGGGCGATCGGCAGCGGCTACCTGTGGGGCGTGCCCATCCCGGTTTACCTGATGCTGGCGTTCCTGGTGGCGGGCACCGCCATGTCGCAGAAGACCACCTATGGCCAGGAGATCTACGCCATCGGCGCCAATCCCGTCGCGGCCAGGCTCTCCGGCGTGCCGGTCAAGCGGCGGCTGGTGCTGGTGTACCTGGTGAGCGGCGCCATGGCCGGCATCGCCAGCCTGGTGTTCCTGGCGCGGCTCAACTCGGCCGAAGGCGACATTGGCGAGGCGCTGACGCTGCCCGCCATCGCCGCGGTGCTGATCGGCGGCACCTCGCTGTTCGGCGGGGTGGGCCGGGTCTCCGGCACGCTGGTCGGCGCCATCATCCTCACGCTGGTGCTCAACGGCATGAACCTGCTCACCGTCAGCGCCAACTGGCAGCCGCTGGTGACGGGCGTGATCGTGGTGCTGGCGGTATTCCTGGATACGCTGTCGCGCAAGCGGCTGGGCGTGAAGTCTTAGCTCGACGTCGCCAATCAGGGTCGTCAAACAAGGCCGTCAAACAAGGCCGTCAATTGAGGTGGCAGCTTTTCATTAAAGACAAAGGAGACAACATGAACGTACGTAACCTGAAGCAACTGGCCGGCTTGCTGGCCCTCGGCATCCTGGCCGCGCCGGCCCACGCGGACGGCGAGCGCATCGCGGTGTTCACCAAGAACCAGACCAACCCGTTCTTCCAGGTCGTGCGCCAGGGCGCGGACGCCGCGGCCAAGAGCATGAACGCGCGCGTCACCCACTACATCCCCACCAAGCCGGACAGCATCCCGGAGCAGATGAGCCAGATCGAGGACGTGATCGTCAAGAAGGCCGACGCCATCGTCTTCGTCCCGGTGGACTACAAGGCCATGGGGCCGGGCGTGAAGAAGATCAACGCGGCCAACATCCCGGTAGTCAACGTGACCGACAAGAGCGACGTGGGCAACTTTGTCTCCTTCGTCGGCGCCAGCGACTACGACCTGGGGCTGAAGACCGCCACGCACCTGTTCAAGGCCATGGGCGGCAAGGGCAATGTGGTGCTGCTGGAAGGCATCAAGGGCTCGTTGACCAATATCGACCGCGTCAAAGGCATGCACGACGCGCTCAAGGCCTTCCCCGGCATCAAGCTGGTAGCCTCGCAGCCGGCCAACTACCAACGCCTGCAGGCCCTGCAGGTGATGGAGAACCTGATGCAGTCGTACCCGCAGATCGACGGCATCTTTGCTGCCAACGACGCCATGGCCATCGGCGCCATCGAGGCGCTGCAGGGCGCCAACCGCAAGGCGCTGGTGTCCGGCATCAACGGCACGCAGGAGGCCATCGACGCGATCAAGGCCGGCACCATGCTTGCCACGGGTGACTACAATGGATTTGCCCAGGGTTGCCTGGGCATGACCGCCGCCATCCGCAAGCTGCGCGGCATGCCGGTCACGCAGAGCATCGTGCTGCCGGCCACGGTGGTGGACAAGACCAACTACCAGTCGATCGACATCCCGGTGAGCAAGCGTGTCTGCCCGCGTTGGGAAGATGCCACCAAGGCTTGATCCCGATGTCCGCAAGACCGTCCGTAAGAACGACCACAAGAGACCACAAGAGACCACGCATCATGCGCAACCTAGACGAAGAGACCATCACGCAGGCCGTGCTGGCGCGGCATGCCGACATGCCCAACGGGCGGATGAAGGAGATCATGACCAGCCTGGTCCAGCATCTCCACGCCTTTGCCCGTGAGGTGCATCTCACCGAGGCCGAATGGGCCGAAGGCATCAAGTTCCTGACCGAAGTCGGCCACACCTGCACCGGCAGCCGGCAGGAGTTCATCCTGCTGTCCGACACGCTTGGCCTGTCCACGCTGGTCACCGCGCAGAACCACAAGAAGCCGCGCGGCTGCACCGAGGCCACCGTGTTCGGGCCGTTCTACGTGCACGACGCGCCAGAGTACGAACTGGGCGCCGACGTAGCCAACGGCATGACCGGCGAGCCGTGCTACGTCAGCGGCAAGGTCAAGAGCGTGACGGGCGAGGTGGTGCCGAACGCGCGGCTGGAAGTCTGGCAGGCGGATTCGGAAGGCTTCTACGATGTGCAGCAGGCGGGGCTCGATGGCCACCAGGGCCGCGGCACGCTGACAGCCGACGAGAGCGGCGGTTTTCACTTCAAGTCGATCGTCGCCGAGTGCTACCCGATTCCGCACGACGGCCCGGTGGGCCGCATGCTCGATGCCATGGGCCGCCATCCGTGGCGTCCCGCGCACCTGCACTTCATGATCTCGGCGCCGGGGTTTGAGACGCTCATCACCCATGTGTTCCGCGAGGGCGGCGAATACCTGGATTCCGACGCGGTCTTCGGCGTGCGCAGCTCACTCATCGGGGACTGGGTGCGGCACGAAGCCGGCACCGCCCCGGATGGCACGCCATCGGCCACGCCTTTTTACACGCTGGATTTCGATTTCATTCTCAACCCGGTACCGGCAGCGCCGGCGCCGTCCCGGAGGTAGGCCTCATGCTGTTCGTATTCCATCTTCTCGACAAGCCCGGCACCGGTGAACTGCGCACCCGCGTGCGCCCGGAGCACAAGGTCTATCTCGGCGCCAAGGCCGACAGCATCGCCTTTGCGGGCCCGCTGCTGGCCGAGGACGGCACCACCATGGCCGGCAGCCTGCTGGTGATCGATTTTCCGTCGCTCGCCGAGGCCAAGGCGTGGCTGGCCGGCGAGCCCTTCACGCAGGCCGGCGTCTATGGGCAGTCGACCGTGCATGGTTTTAGCAACTTGTGGCCGCAGAAGGCCGGTTTCCCGCCGGCCTGACGTTGGCGTCAAGAACTTCAAGGTCATCAAGAACATCAGGAAAATCAGCCAAGATCCGCCAGGATCGGCAAAGGGAGAAATCGTGTCCATCGTCAAACACATCGTGATGTGGAACCTGCGCGGAGAAACCGAAGTCGACAAGCAAGACGCCGTGGCGCGGCTCAAGCTTGCGTTCGAAGGGCTTCGCGGCCGGATCCCCGGAATGCGCCATCTGGAAGTCGGCGTGGACTCGAGCAAGGTCAACTACGCCTGCGACGTGGTCCTGTATTCCGAGTTCGAATCGCAGACGGCGCTGGAGGGATACGCCACCCACCCGGAGCACCTGCGGGTGAAGGAGGAGCTGGGTGATTTGCGCATTGCACGGCACCAGGTGGACTATGAGCCGTCTGCGTGAATGGCATAAAGCGTGACATAGAGCGTCACGTAAGGCGGGGAACCGGAGGCGGTTAGGCGCTGCGCGCCGCCGTCCCCTGGTTAACCGGCGGGAATACGCACCACGAGCCGTCGCCGTGGCGGAAGAAGAACAGCATGTCGGCCTCGCGTTTCACGCCGACATAAGGCACCCGGCCGGTACACATCCTGCCGAAGCGCGCAACGCGCACCGGACGGCCCTCGGCAGGGCCAATCCATTTGGCCACGATCGCATGCAGGTTGGTGGTGTCTGATTGCATTTCCGCTCTCCCGGTTCCGTTAGCCATTCGCCGTTCGCCGTTAGCTGCTTTCGGGGCTGGGCCCTTGATTCCATGCTAGGTGGGAGCGGGGCGCGGCGAAGTCGGAAAGACGGTAAATGCGCATCGGCGGACGAGGAATCCGGCGTCAGCAATTGGCTTACAAACGCAGGCGCGGCGGCAGCACAGGGCTGCCCGGCCTCGCCAGGAAGCCGGTGCGCGCCTGTGTCCGCCTTGGTGCGCTTCAGTCTCGATCCCGGCCAGCACTGCGGGACATCAGCAGGCCCAGGATGATGCCTACGCCAACCGCCATGCCCATGGACCGCAGCGGCTGCGCCTTGACATAAGCCGCGGTGTCCTCCGCGCGCTGCGTGATCTGCTGGCGCACGTTGTCCGAGATGCCCTTGGCCGCCTCCTTGGTCGTGGCCATCTTGTGCAGGAAGTCCTGTTTGGCCTCTTCCATTGCGGCGGCTGACAGGGAAGGCAGGCGGGCGATCAACTCGTCCAGCTCCCGCTTGAGGCCGGAAGCTTCGTCCCGCGCGACAGCGCCGATCTGCCGGCCGGCGGATTTGGTGGCATCCAGCACGTTCGAGGTTGCCGTGCCAACCTTGCCGGCGATACGCGAGGCTTCGTCCTGCGCCGACGATTGTCCATTGCCAATGGTTTCCATGTGGGTTCTCCTGAAGTGTGTTTGGGGGCAGGGTCCAGGCGCAGTTTTCGTGCCATGCGGCAACGGACGCTCGTTGCGGCAACAGCGCGGGTCAGCACCGGTCAGCACGGGTCGGAACGGAAAGAAAGTTACCGGCTTTTGTAATTCTTCCCGTGATGCCAAAGCCCACGCCGCGACGCCGCCTGCCCCAACGGCTTGGCACGTTCGTTGCGCGCTCTCTGGCACCACCCTTTTTCAGGAGACGAACATGGGACAACTCAATCCCGGCATGCCTGCCGGCAGCAGGGGCGCGGCCATTGTCGGCCGCGGTGTGGGCGATGGCCCGGGCCCCGATGTCATGGGCGCATCGACGCTCGACGGCAACAAGGTCTATTCCTCGGACGGCGAACATGTCGGCAAGATCTCCGAAATCATGCTCGACGTGCGCGGTGGCCGCATTGCGTACGCGGTGCTTACCAGCGGAGGCTTCCTCGGCATGGGCGACACGCTGCACGCCATTCCCTGGGGCGCGCTGACCCTGGACACCGACGAAAAGTGCTTCCGCATCGGCGTGACCGCGCAACGCATCAAGGATGCCCCGGGTTTCGACAAGGACAGCTGGCCGGCCATGGCGGATCCTCAATGGGGCACCACGCTGCATGAGTACTATGGCCGCAACCCCTACTGGATCGGGGAAGGCGGGCCGCTTTGAGCCAGGTTGCAGGCTGAAATGACCTGCGTAGTTGCCTGCGTAGTTGCCTGCGTAGTTGCCTGCGTAGTTGCCTGCGTAGTTGCCTGCGTAGTTGCCTCGTAGTTGCTTCGTAGTTACCTCGTGGTTACCTCGTGGTTACCTGTTAGTGCGGGCTGTCCCACCGGTGTGGGGCAGCCTTGCCGTGTCCATGCGAAAATCTACCCCGGCCTGCGGCAATACCGACAGGCCCACGGGATGAACGCCGCTGCCCCGGACGTTCAAGACGATAGATTCGCGCGCGAAGGCGGTCCCCCGGACCTGTTGATCGCGACGCCAAATGGAGACAGGACTTTCCTATGGGCATCACAGAACTTCTGACGCAGCCGATTGGCAACCTCGCGGACTGCGTCCGCCTGCACGCCGCAGAGCGGCCCGGGCATGTCGCGGTCGTCGACAGCCGCGGCTCGCTGACCTACGCCGAATTCGACGCGCTGGCCGACCGCGTCGCCGCCGCCTTGCAACGCGACGGCCTGCAGCCGGGCGCCTCGCTCGCCATCTGCGCGGCAGCGTCCATCGAGTACGCCGCCATCCTGATCGGCGGCCTGCGCGCCGGCGTTGCCCTGGTGCCGCTCGCCCCGTCCTCCACGCCGGCAAGCCTGGCCGGCATGGTCGAAGACTCCGACGCCCGGGTGTTCTTTGTCGACGCGGATGTCCTGCGCGAGATCGCGCCGGTGAAGGATCGTATCCAGGCCCGCCTTATCGGGCTGGCCGACGCCCCCGCCGGCCTCGCGTTCGAAGCCTGGCTGGCCCCGCACGGCAGCCGCCCGCAAGCGCATGCCATCGCGCCGCAACAGGTGTTCAACATCATCTATTCCTCGGGCACGACCGGCACGCCCAAGGGCATCGTGCACGCCCACGCCCTGCGCTGGAACCAGATCCGCCGTGTCCAGGAATCCGGCGGCTACGGCCCCGACGCCGTCACGCTGATCTCCACGCCGCTGTACTCCAACACCACGCTGGTGAGCTTCATCCCCACGCTGGCGCTCGGCGGCACCGCCGTGCTGATGCCCAAGTTCGACGCGCAGCGCTATCTGCAACTGGCCGCGCAGCACCGCGTCACGCACAGCATGCTGGTGCCGGTGCAATACCAGCGCCTGATGGCGCGCGCGGACTTCGGTGACTACGACCTGTCGTCGTACCGGATGAAGTTCTCCACCAGCGCGCCGCTTTCCGCCGCGCTGAAGGCAGAAATCCTCAAGCGCTGGCCCGGCGGCCTGGTGGAGTACTACGGCATGACCGAAGGCGGCGGCAGCTGCGTGCTGGCCGCGCACGAGTTCCCCAGCAAGCTCCACACCGTGGGCAAGCCCATGGAAGGCCATGACATCCGCCTGATCGACGACGACGGCAATGAAGTGCCCGTGGGCGAGATCGGCGAAGTCGTCGGCCATTCCAACGCCATCATGGCCGGCTACCACAAGCAACCGGAGAAGACGACCGCGGCCGAATGGCGCGACGCCACCGGCAAGCTCTTTATCCGCACCGGCGACGTTGGCCGCTTCGACGAAGACGGCTTCCTCACGCTGATGGACCGCAAGAAGGACATGATCATCAGCGGCGGATTCAACATCTATCCCAGCGATCTCGAAGGGATCCTGCAGCAGCATCCGGACGTGCTGGATTGCGCGGTGGTTGGCGTGCCCTCGCAGCGATGGGGCGAAACGCCGGTGGCCTTTGTGGTTCGGCGCGATGGTGCCACGGTGTCTGATGATGCCTTGATGGCCTGGACCAACGAGCAGGTTGGCAAGACGCAGCGGCTTGCCGTGCTGGAACTGGTGGATGTGCTGCCGCGCAGTGCGATCGGGAAGGTGCTCAAGCGGGAACTGCGGGACGGGTTCCGGCCCGGACGGCCGCTGGACTGAGGCGGGGGCGGGGCGCGCGCGCTTGGCTGGCGCGCCCCTGTCGCCAGCGATCGCGCTACTTTTGCCGTGCGCCCGGCCCTTGCTTTCTCGCTTTCCCAGCTTCCGGCCATAACGGCGAGCTCACGGAGAAATCCGCCTCGTCCATCGTGATCGCCTTCAGCGACCGGACCACGGCACGCGTGTCCCCCGTGCGCCACTGGAAATAGTAGGACAGGTTGTGCGGCGCCGGCGTGCTCGTCAGCGCCGCCAGCTTGCCGGCGCGCACAAACGGCTCCACATAGGACTGCGGGAACAAGCTGATCCCCACGCCCGCCATCACCATGGCAATCAGGGCCGACAGGCTGTTGCAAACCAGCGCCCTGGGAATCTCCAGCTTCTGCTCCGCCGCCCATTTCTCGAAGGCCTGCGTCAGGCCCGCTTCCGCGCTGAGCATGATCACCGGATGCTCGGTGAAGTGCCGGGGCGTGAGGACGGTGCCGCCAGCCAGCCGCTGTGGCGCCGCCATCCACTTGTACGCCAGCTCGCCGACCTTCTCCTGCGACAGGTTGGGCGAGGTGCAGGGGCCTGGAATGATCGCGAAGTCCAGCTCGCCGCGCTCCAGCTTGCGCTCCAGGTTGAGCGTCAGGTCCACCTGTGGCTCCAGCACCAGGTTCGGGTGCAGTTCGCGCACCCGCGCGACCAGGCTCGGAAACCAGGTGGACGCCACCAGCTCGCTGATGCCGAAGCGGCAGCTCCCGCGCAGCGCGCGTGCCATGTCCAGGTCCGCGCGGATGCGGCTTTCGATGTCGAGGATCTGGGCGGCATGCTCAAGCAGGCGCTCGCCCGCGTCGGTGATCACCGAGCGTTGCCCGGTACGGTCGAACAAGGCTTTTCCCAGATCGTCTTCCAGCTCGGCGATGCGCTTTGACAGCGACGACTGCGTGACATGCAGCCGCGCGGCGGCGACAGAAAAACTGCCGAGTTTTGCGGCCCAGTAGAACGCTTCCAGCTGCTTGAGTGTCATGGCGATGCCTTGGCCCGGCAGTGCGTTTGATGCCCGGCTCGCGTGCGGTCATTCCAAAATCTCACCGGGGGACGTGAGGATTTGTCGCTTTCTTCCCGCGCGGGAGGTACGTATCGTCTGGCCATTGTCAATATCGGCTGGGAGAGGGAAAGATCATGCGGCACGGGCTCAAGGCATGCAAGGCGCATCACGCAATCCACACGCTGGGCGCGTTGCTTCTGTTCGCAACGGGCCTGGCGGCGACGCCGGCCAGGGCGGAATGGCCCAGCGATCATCCCATCCAGGTCTATGTCGGGTTTGCCGCCGGCGGCGGCACCGATACCATGGCGCGCACGATGGCGCCGTTCATCCAGCGCTACCTTGGCGCAAACGCCAGCCTGGTGGTGCAGAACAAGCCCGGCGCCGCCGGCGAGATCTCCAGCCTCAGCCTGATGCGCGCGGCGCCGGACGGCTACACCGTTGGCGTGGTCAACCTGCCGGCCATGGCGTTCTCGCCGCTGTACCGGAAGACCAGCTTCGATCCGGCCGCGCTGCGGCTGGTCGCCCGGGTGCTGAGCGACCCGACCATCCTGGTGACGCGCAAGGATAGCCCGTACAACAACCTGAAGGATGTGGTGGCGGCGTTGAAGAAGAAGCCGGCGTCGCTGTCTTTCGGTCACAACGGGGTCGGGACGAACGGGCACCTGGCGCTACTGCAATTGCAGAACGTGGCGGGCGTCAAGGTCACCGACATCCCCTATAACGGGACGGCGCAATCCAAGACGGCTTTGTTTGGCGGGCATATCGATTTTGCGGCGGTCACCACG
Source organism: Cupriavidus sp. GW822-FHT02D05 (assembly GCF_058802485.1). Lineage (NCBI taxonomy): Bacteria > Pseudomonadati > Pseudomonadota > Betaproteobacteria > Burkholderiales > Burkholderiaceae > Cupriavidus > Cupriavidus sp. GW822-FHT02D05. The sequence continues at coordinate 11,688 of NZ_JBXAOE010000057.1, forward strand.
GGCGAGCTGCAGGATGCGGGCAAGGAGGCCGTGCCGCTGAAGATTATCGCGCAGATGGGGGAGACGCGAGCCGCTTCGCTGCCCGACGTGCCCACGGCCCGGGAGCAAGGCTTTGACGACGTGATGCCGGCCGAGCGGGGGATCGCGGTGCCCGCGGGCGTGCCGCCAGCCATCGTGGAGAAGCTGCGCGCGGCCATCCGGGCGACCCTCAAGGATCCGGAGTACCTGAAGAAGGCCGGCAACGATGCGCCGGTGCTGGCCTACCTGCCGGGAGACGACTGGGCCCGGGAAATCGCCGCGCGCAAGCCCATGATGCGCAAGCTGGCCGACGGCATGCCCAAGGAGTGACCATCCCCATGATTTCCCACCCATCCTCGCGATCCTAAGTCCATGCCACGTATTGCCCCGGTTCAAAAGACCGCATCCCTGCGCACGCTGCTGCAACGGGAATCGTTCGTCGTGGCGCCTGCCGTCCACGATATCTTCAGCCTGCGGCTGGTGGAGCAGGCGGGTTACCAGAGCGCCTGCATCAGCGGCGCCATGCTGTCGTACAGCCTGCTGGGCGTGCCGGACATCGGCCTGCTCACGCTGACGGAATGCGTGGAGCACTGCCGGCGGCTGACCCGCGCCTCATCCATTCCCATCACCGCCGATGCGGACGCCGGCTATGGCAACCCGCGCGGTGTCCACTACGCCGTGCAACTGTTCGAGGAAGCCGGCGCGGCCGGCCTGAACATCGAGGACCAGGTGGTGCCAAGGCGCTGGGGCTCGGCGGCGGCCAAGGACGTGGTGCCGCTTGGCGAGATGCTCGCCAAGATCGACGCCGCGCAGCGCGCCAGGCGCGACAGCAACTTCATGATCATTGCCCGCACGGACGCATTTGCCTGCGAAACCACCGAGCAGGTCATCCTCCGGGCAAGGGCGTATCAGGCGGCGGGCGCCGATATGCTGCTGCCCATTGCGCCGCGCACCGAGGACGATATCGCCCGGCTGGTGCGCGCGCTGGATATCCCGGTGACGCTGAGCGCCGGGACCGGGCTGGCGCCAAGCCCGTCGGCCGCGAATGTTTCGCTGGAGCGGCTGCGCGAACTGGGGGTTCGCCGGGTCAGCCTGACCACGTTGTTGCCGGGCGCGGCGGTAGCCGGGATGCGGCGCAGCCTGGATGCCGTGCGGGGGGCGGGCAGCGATGACGGGATGGCGGCCGCGGGGACGGCGAGCCTTGGGGCGCTGTTTGATGTGGCGGAGCAGATGGCTTTTGAAGATGCCCTGCTGCATTGACCGGGTCCGTGACAACGGTCGACCCAAGGCGCACACCCGGGGCAATCCACGTTTCTACCAGTCGCCATAGGCCGATACGATGCCACGCAGCAGCGCATCGCGTTCCGCGCCAAGGTGGGCGCCGCTCGCGTCGCTCGCGTCGCCCGCGGCATCCTTGCCGACCGCGGTATGCACCACCACCAGGTTCAATGCGGGATCTACGAAGATGGCCTGCCCGTAGACACCCAGAAGGGCAAAGCGGCGGTGACTGCCGGGCAGGATCCAGGTCTGCAGGCCATAACCGTAGTAGGTGCTGCCGTGGTACTGCATGTGCCCTGGCCGAAATGCTTCGGGTTGCCGTGTTGCGTCCGTCATCGCGAGCAGGTGGTCACGTGATACCACGGCAGTGCCCCTCACCAGCCCATCGGTTGCCATCATCAAGCCCAGGCGGGCGTAGTCGTGCAGCGTGGCGTTGAAGGCGCCTTGCGCGAACACGTCCTGGTCGGCCGGGTTCACCAGCCAGGTCGCCTGCGCCTGGGCGCCGATCGGCTTCCATAGCTTCTCATCGACGTAGTCACAGAGCGTGCGGCGCGTGGCGCCGCGCAACACCAGCCCCAGGATCTGGGTCTGGGCCCCGGCATAGTTGAAGCGCTGCCCTTCGGGATCGCTGCGCGCCGTGATCAGCCGGGCGGCCTGAGCAACCCCAACCCGGCGCACGGCATCGTTGAACCTGGCCCGATCGTCGTGCTCCGAGTAGTCCTCGATAAACCGTGCGCCCGAGGACATGCGCATCAGATTCACGATTCGGGTCTGTCCGTACAGCGTGTCCTTGAGTTGGGGCGCATAGGTCTCGGCGGTGTCATCCAGCGAGCGGATGAAGCCCTCTTCCTGCGCCTTGACGATCGCCAGCGCGGTAATCGTCTTGGCCATCGAGTTGGAGAGCATCCGCATGTCGGCGCTGCGCATGTAGTTGTAGCGTTCCGCGACAATCTCGCCGTCCTTCACGACCAGAAGTCCAGTGGCACGCTGTCGCTGCATGTAGTCGTCCAGTGTCAGCTGGCGGCCACGAAAGCGGTAACTGAACGGCGTCTCGATGGCGGCCTTCTTCAGCGCAAGCGGATCGTCTGCCGGAGCGAGCGCACAGGCCGGATTGAAGCTGTCCATCGCGCTGAACGAACCGACGAGATAGGGCTCCGTGTAGGCTTGCTTCAGGCTGCGAGCCGGTGGATAGCCCTCGGCCCTGCCCAGGGATTCTTCGTCGGGAGCGGCAGCGCTTGCGCTGACGGCGAGCAAGGCAATCAGCGGGAAGCAGAGCAGGCGAGCGATCGTCATCATGGCGGGAAGGCATTGCGATGGCAGCATATTCTCATGCCACCGATGCGGCACGGCGCCGCTAACCATGATCAATTTCCATCGCTCGGCGTCCCCACCGCTTCACCCTTGCGCGCATCCGTGGTACTGTATAAACATACAGTACTCGGAAACTTCCTGTCAGTCCCCCCGGACTGAGCCGCACGCATCACATGATCGCCGAACTCTTTCCCCTATCGCCCGATACATCGGGCGATTCGCCTTTGGCGCAGCAGCCCGTGGCCGACCGGCAGGGGGCGCTGGACGCACTGGAGCAACGCTATCCCGGCCTGTGGCGGGCGGGGCAGCTTGGCCATCTGGGCCGGGCGGGCAGCGTGCCGGCCTTGCCGACCGGCCATGACGCGCTCTCGGCCGAGTTGCCCGGCGGTGGCTGGCCGGTGGGCGCGCTCACAGAGCTGCTGCTGGCCGACCCCGGCGTGGGCGAGTTGCGGCTGCTGCGCCCGGCCTTGCTGGCGCTGGCCGCGGCGCAGCGCCGGATGGCGCTGATCGGGCCGCCGCACCAGCCCAATGCAACGTGCTTGGCCGAATGGGGTTTGCCGGCGCGCCAGTTGTACTGGGTGCGCCCGCCCGCTGGCGCGGGCCGGGCCGCGGCGCAGGCGGATGTGCTGTGGGCGGCGGAGCAGATGCTGCGCAGCCAGGCCTTTGGCGGGGTGATGGTGTGGCTGCCCACGGCGCGTCCCGAGGCGCTGCGGCGCTTGCAGGTGCTGGCGCAGGCAGGAGACGCCGTGGTGTGGGCGTGCCGGCCGGCCAGCGTGCTGCGCGAGTCGTCGCCGGCGGTGCTGCGGCTGCTGTTGTCGCCGGCGCCGGGCAATGCCGTGTCGGTCACGTTCCACAAACGGCGCGGCCCGGTGCGCGATACGCCGCTGGTGCTGCCGCTGGGCGAGATGGTGGCGGTGCCGGCCATGGCCACGCCGCCTGCGGCGCCGCCGGCCCCGTCGATGCCGGTCCCCCTGAATGCCCCGGTTTCCCAAGCCGTTGCGGGAGAGCAAGCCCATGTCGTACTGGATCGCGGTGCATCTGCCGCGCCTGTCGCTGGACGCGCTGCAGCCGAACTGGCCTGAGCCCGCCGCGCCCCGCGCCTGCGCTGGCCTGCTGCACCACAGCGTGCCGGTGGCGGTGATGGAGCGCGAGCGGGTGGTGCTGGCCAACGGCCCGGCGGTGGCGCTGGGGGTGCAGGCGGGGATGCGGCGGGGCGGCGTGCAGGCGTTGTCGGCGCAGGTGGTGCAACTGCAGCGCGAGCCGGCGGCCGAGGCGCAGGTGATGACGGCGCTGGCGCTGGCGTTGCTGCATTTCACGCCGCATGTCACGGTGCATCCCGATGCCGGGGTGGCTACCGTGATGATCGATGCCGGGGCCAGCCTGCGGTTGTTTGGCGGCCATCTTGCGTTGTGCCGGGCGGTGTATGCGCGGGTGCGGCGGCTGGGGGTGTTCCTGCAGCTGGGCTGCGGGCCGACGGCCTTCGGGGCGGCGTGGCTGGCGGCGCAGCCGCTGCGGCGGGATCGCCGGGGCGGGCTGGTGCGTCCGGCGCGGCGCGCGGTGGGGCCGCAGCGCATGGCGCGGCTGCTGGACCGGCTGCCGGTGGGCATGTTGCAAGGGCTGGCGGACGATGGCTGGCTCGATGGCATCGGCTGCCGGACCGTGGGCGAGGTGCGGGGCCTGCCGCGTGCCGGCCTGCGGCGCCGGCTGGGGCCGGACCTGCTGGCGCGGCTGGACCAGGCCTATGGCGAGGTGCCGGTGCGCTTTACGTGGTTCAGCGCGCCCGCGACCTTCTCGCAGCGCATGGAGCTGCCAGGCCGGACCGAATCCGTGCAGGGCGTGATGGCGGGCGCGCAGCGTTTGCTGCTGGCGCTGGCCGGCTGGCTGGCCCTGCAGCAGGCGGGCGTGACGCATCTTGTGCTGCGGCTGGAGCATGAGCGCTACCGGCTGGGCGCCGAGACGCAGGCAACGCCGGTGACGATCAGCCTGGCGCAGCCCAGCCGCGATCCGGCGCATTTGTCCAAGCTGTTGCAGGAGCGGCTGGACAAGGTGCAGTTCCGCGTGCCGGCGGTGAGCCTGCTGCTGGTGGTGGAGTCGGTCCAGGCCTGCGTGGCGCAGAGCGATGCGCTGTTTCCCGAGCCGGGCGGCACGCCGGCGGAGCTGGGCCGCGTGCTCGATACGCTGATGGCGCGCCTGGGCCGGGAGAACGTGCTGCAACCGCAGCCGCTGGCCGACCACCGGCCCGAGCGCGCCAACCGCTGGTGCCCGGTGGATGAGATGCCTGCGCGCGCGCCGCGCGAGCCGCAGCGTGCCCCGGCGGGCATGCCGGAGCGTCCGCTGTGGCTGATGGCGCAACCCGTGGCACTGACTGTGCAGCGCCATCGGCCTTGTCACGGCGGGCCATTGACGTTGCTCTCGCGGCCGGAGCGCATCGAATCCGGCTGGTGGGACGGCGCGTTGGCCACGCGCGATTACTTCGTTGCGCAACGGGCGGACGGGCTGCGTTGCTGGGTCTATCGCCAGCGCCCCGGGCGTGAGGAAAGCGGCGAGTACCGCTGGTTCCTGCATGGCTTGTTTGCCTGAGTGTTTGCCCGAGTGTTTGCCCGAGCGTTTGCCTGAATCCTTGCCATGTCGAGCCAGCCAGCCAACCCTTCATTCTCCGCTTTGCCGCCGGCGCTTTCCGCGCTGCTGCCGGCGTTGCCCGACTATGTGGAGCTGCATTGCATCTCCAATTTCACCTTCCTGGACGGGTCGTCGCATCCGGTCGAGCTGATCGAGCGCGCGTTTGCGCTCGGCTACCGCGGCCTGGCGCTGACCGACGAATGCTCGGTGGCGGGCACGGCCCGCGCGCACCATGCGCTGAAGGACCTGCGCGAACGCACCCGCGATGCGGCCGAGCGCAGCGCGGCGCGGTTGGCCGCCGGGCTGCAGGAGGATGAGGACGAGGCAGCGGAGGAGCCGGAGGAGGGCGGCGACGAAGACGGCGAACATCAAGGGGATGGCGAATGCCCCGCCGCGCCGGACGCCACTGCCACCGGGAGCGCCGATGAAGCCTTGCAGGCCCGCCTGCGCCGGCATGATCGCCTGCTTGCCCTGGCCCGTGCCGCGCAGGATTTCCGCCTGCTGGTCGGCAGCCGCTTCACGCTCACCGACCACGCGGGCCGGCCCGTGCTGCGGCTGGTGCTGCTGGCGCAAAATCGCGAAGGCTTTGGCAACCTGAGCGAGTTGATCACGCTGGGCCGCACGCGCGTGCAAAAGGGCGCCTACGCGCTGCATCCCGACGACATCGCCGCGCCGCAGCCGGACCAGGCCCACCTGCGCGGCATGCCCGATTGCCTGGCGCTGCTGCTGCCTTCGTATTGCCCGGACCCCGGCGAGCTGCTGGGGCAAGCCCAATGGATGCGGCAGACGTTTGGCGAGCGCGGCTGGATCGCGCTCGAGCAATTGCAGGGCTATGCCGATGCCACGCACCGGCTGCGTCTGGAGCAGGCCGCCGCGCTGACCGGCGTGCCCCTGGCGGCATCCGGCGCGGTGACCATGCATGTGCGCTCGCGCAAGCCGCTGTCGGACGTGCTGAGCGCGATCCGCGTGGGCCAGCCCCTGGCCGAATGCGGCATGGCGCTGGCGCCCAATGCCGAGCAGCACCTGCGCATGCGCCAGCGCTTGTCGCGCCTGTACCCGCGCGAGGCGCTGGCGCAGACGTTGCGGGTTGCCGCCATGTGCGACTTCTCGCTGGCGTCGCTGCGCTACGAGTACCCGGAGGAACTGGTGCCCCCGGGCGAGACGCCATTCAGCTACCTGCGCCGCGAGACCATGAAAGGCGTGCTGCGGCGCTTCCCCAAAGGGCTCAAGCCCAAATGGCGCAAGCAGCTGAAGGAGGAGCTCGCGCTGATCCGCGAAAAGCAGTACGAGCCGTTCTTCCTCACCGTGCACGACATCGTGCGCTTTGCCCGCGGCCGCGGCATCCTGTGCCAGGGCCGCGGCTCGGCAGCCAATTCGCTGGTCTGCTATTGCCTGTTCATCACCGAGGTCGATCCCAAGGATGCCAACCTGCTGTTCGGCCGTTTTCTCTCGCGCGAGCGCGACGAGCCGCCGGACATCGATGTGGACTTCGAGCACCAGCGGCGCGAAGAAGTCATCCAGTACATCTACGAGAAATACGGCCGCCACCGCGCCGCGCTGGCGGCGTCGCTGATCACCTATCGCTCGCGCAGCGCGCTGCGCGACGTGGGCCGGGCGCTGGGCATCGATGCCAGCGTGATCGAGCAGGTGGTCAAGGGGCAGGCATGGTGGGATGGCGGCAAGACCTTCCTGGAGCGCATTTCGCAGTATGGGCTGGACCCGGACGCGCCGGCGGTGCGGCAGTGGGCCAGCCTGACCACGCAACTGCGCGGCTTTCCGCGCCATTTGTCGCAGCACGTGGGTGGCTTTGTGATTGCGCGGCACAAGCTGTCGCGGCTGGTGCCGATAGAGAACGCGGCCATGGAAAACCGCAGCGTGATCCAGTGGGACAAAGACGACCTGGAATCGCTGGGCCTCTTGAAGGTGGACGTGCTGGCGCTTGGCATGCTCTCGGCCATCCGCCGCGCGCTGACGATGATCCCCACGCGCTCGGGCGCGCCGTACCGGATGGAAGACGTGCCCAAGGACGATCCGCAAACCTACGACATGATCTGCGCCGCCGACACCATCGGCGTGTTCCAGGTGGAGTCGCGTGCGCAGCAGTCGATGCTGCCGCGCCTCTTGCCGCGCAAGTATTACGACCTGGTGGTGGAAGTGGCCATCGTGCGGCCCGGCCCGATCCAGGGCGGCATGGTGCATCCCTACCTGAAGCGGCGCGAGCAGGTGCGGCGCACCGGCAAGCCGCCGGCGTACCACAACGACGTCATCGAGAAGGTGCTGGGCCGCACGCTGGGTGTGCCGATCTTCCAGGAGCAGGTGATGCAACTGGCCATCGACGCCGCCGGTTTTACGCCGGGGCAGGCCGACCAGCTGCGCCGCTCCATGGCGGCGTGGCGGCGCAAGGGCGACCTGAAACAGCACCAGGATGCGCTGGTCAGGGCGCTCACCCGCAACAAGTACCCGGAGGCTTTTGCGCTGGCCATCTGCAAGCAGATCGAAGGGTTTGGCGAATACGGCTTCCCGGAAAGCCATGCCGCCAGCTTCGCCAAGCTGGTCTATATCAGCGCGTGGATCAAGTGCCACCATCCGGCGGCCTTCTTGTGCGCGCTGCTCAACAGCCAGCCGATGGGGTTTTACTCGGCGTCGCAACTCGTGCAGGATGCGCGCCGGCACCACGTGCGCACGTATCCGGTGGATGTGACGGTGAGCGGCTGGGAAAGCACGCTGGAGCATGCGGCCAGCGGTGCGCCAGCGCGCGCGCGCCAGCGCGCCCAGCCGGCGGTGCGGCTTGGCCTGAACCGCGTGAACGGCATGCGCGAGGCGGCGGCCGGGCGGATCGAACTGGCCCGCGCCGAGGCGCCGTTCGCCAGCGTGGAAGACCTGGTGCTGCGCGCGCGGCTGGACCGGCACGACATCGACGCGCTGGCCGCCGCAGATGCGCTGGCCAGCCTCGCCGGGCATCGCCGCCAGGCGCGCTGGCAGGCGCGCGCCGCGGCGCTGCAGGCCGCGCATCACGACCTGCTCTATGAGGCGCCGCCGCCCGAGGGCGAGCTATCGCTGCCCGCGCCGCGCCTGGGCGAGGATGTGGCGGCCGATTACGCCAGCACGGGCCTGTCGCTCAAGTCGCATCCGCTGGCGCTGCTGCGGCCGCGGCTGGCCGCGATGCATTACGCCACGGCGCAGGATTTGTCCTGCTGCGGCAACAACCGGCAGGTGCGTGCCTGCGGCATCGTCACGGTGCGGCAGCGGCCATCCACGGCCGGCGGCACCATCTTTACCTCGATCGAGGACGAGACCGGCGCCATCAACGTGATCCTGTGGCCGGACCTGATCGAGCGCCAGCGCAAGGAAGTGCTGGGCGCGAAGCTGCTGGGGGTGATCGGCACGTGGCAGCGCCAGGGCGAGGTCAGGCATCTGGTGGCGCAGGAACTGGTGGACCTGAGCCCGCTGCTGGGCCGCCTGATGGTGTCCAGCCGCGATTTTCACTAGGGCGCGATTGGGGCGCGATTGGGGCGCGATTGGGGCGCGATTGGGCCGTGAGCGGGCCGTGAGTGAGGCGCGATTGGGGCGTGATTACGTAACCGCGTTACTGCGCGGGCGCCTCGTGCCCGCGCGCTTCGCTACGCCGTGCCCGGTTCATCTCCCCCTGCCAGCCGACCGCGCGCAGCAGCGCGTAGCCGTGCTCGGTGATGCGCGGGCACCAGCGGTCGGCCGCGCATTCTTCCAGCGACACGAGGCCGCGTTCGAGCAGTGCTTCCAGGTCCACGGGATCGAGTTCCAGTCGATCCTGTACATCGTGGACCAGCAGCAAGGTGGCAAATTCGTGGGGGCTTAACATCGCCATCTCCTGGGGTTGAACATCCTGATTGCTCGGCCTGCCTGGGGCAGAACCGACTACGGAAAGACAGCGCCAGGCGGCATTGGTTCAGGTGTTTCTTCTGATCTTTGCCCGCCCACCGCGCTGCGTTCGCGATCCCTTCGTTGTACGTCGGTTTTGCGTCTGTTTTGTGTCAGCCTGATCTCCGTTCCTTGCGTGCACGCTCTGGTTCTACGCCCGTTTAGCGGGCATTCTGCACCTGCCTTGTGCCTTTTCAGCCCCGCCCTTGTGCATGCGAAAAAAGCCGCGAAAACGCGCTTCAGTCAGCGTTCAGCCGGCCGATACAAGACGCATGCAAGCGATTCTCTGGGATCTTCGTGGCCACTATTCTCTCCCCCGCCGTGCGCCTGATGGCGCGCCTTACCATCACCCGCAAGCTGCTGTTGCTGGCCATCCTGTTCCTGATCCCGCTTGGCGGTGCGCTCTATGCGGTGCTGAGCCTGTCAGTGCAGACGATCCGCGCCTCGCAGGACGAACTGAGCGGCCTTGCCGTTGTCGACCGCGCGCTCGATTTCATGCGCGAGACGCAGGTCCGTCGCGGCGCGGCCAATGCCGTGCTCGCTGGCAACATTGCGTTTCGCGCGACGTTTGACGGCGCCGATGCGAAGGCAGCCGCACACCTTGGCGAGCTAATGAAACAAGCCGGCGAGGCCGCGCGCTTCGATGTCATGCCTGACGCACGCAAGCTGGAGCAGTCGTGGCAACGCATGCATGAAACGGGCCTGAACGCCACAGCCGGTGCGCTGTTCGACATGCACAGCGCGCTGGTCAAGCAGACGCGGCTGTTTATCGGCGATGTGGCCGACCGCTCTTCGCTCACGCTCGATCCCGACAGCGGCTCGTACTACCTGGTGACGCTGATGGTGGGGCAGATGCCCAAGCTGGCCGAGCTGAGCGCGCTGGCGCGCGGCAGGGGCGCGGCCATCATCAGCCAGGGCGGATACTCTGACGCGGCGCAGCAAGCCGAGCTGGCCGCGCTGGGCGAGCAGATCCAGGACGGGCTGGAATCCGTGCGGCGTGACATCGACCGCGTGATGCGCGGGGCCCCGGCGTATCGCCCGCGGGTGCAAGGCGCGCTCGCGCAACTGGCCGCGATGGATACCTTCTACCGCACGCTGAAGGAAAAGATGCTCGGCAGCGGCGGCATCGCCATCGAGGCCAAGCCCTATTTTGACGAGGCGACGGCGGCCATCAACGCGGTCTCCTCGGTCAACAAGGCGTTTTCAGGGATTGCCCGCGACATGCTGGAGCAGCGCATCGCTGCCGATATGCTGCAGCTCGAGGTGCTGGCCGGGGTCGCCCTGCTGGCCGTGGGCGCGGCGTTCTACCTGTTCGCCGGCTTCAGCCACGGCATGCGCGCCGACGTGCAGCAAGTGGCCGGCATGGTGGACCGGATCAACGCCGGCGACCTGGCCATCACGCTGGATGTGCGCGGCAGCGACGAACTGAGCCACGTCAAGCGGCACCTGCTGTCGCTGGTGGACACCTGGCGCGCGCTGATCGGCGATACCAAGCTCGGCGCGCAGAACGTGCTGGTGGCCGCCGGCGAGATCGCGCAAGGCAACCTGGACCTGTCGCAGCGCACGGAGGAGCAGGCCTCGTCGCTGCAGCAGACGGCCGCCAGCATGGAGCAGCTCACCGCGATCGTGCGGCAGAACGCCAGCAGCGCGGACCAGGCCAGCGCGCTGGCGGGCGAGGCCTGCGACATCGCCGTGGCCGGCGGGACCTCGGTGGGCCGCGTGCTGCGGACCATGGGCGAGATCGAGGCCGATTCCAAACGCATCGTCGACATCATCGCGGTGATCGACGGCATCGCGTTCCAGACCAACATCCTGGCGCTCAACGCCGCGGTGGAAGCGGCGCGCGCCGGCGAGTACGGGCGCGGCTTCGCCGTGGTGGCCACCGAGGTGCGCAGCCTGGCGCAGCGCGCCGGCAGCTCCGCCAAGGAGATCCGCACGCTGATCTCGCAGTCGGTGCAGCGGGTCGAGGCCGGCTCGGCGCTGGCGGGGGATGCCACCGCCACCATGGACAGCATCGTCGCCGCGGTCAAGCGCGTGACCGTCATGATGAACGAGATCAGCCGCGCGTCGCAGGAGCAGAGCAGCGGCATTGCCCAGGTCAACCAGGCCGTGACGCAGATGGATCAGGTCACGCAGCAGAACGCGGCGCTGGTCGAGCAGGCCGCCGCCGCAGCCGATGCGCTCAAGGAGCAAGCCCAGCGCATGGAGCGTTCGGTGGCGGTGTTCCGGCTGGATCCGGCGATCGCGGCCTAGGCGGCCTTGGCGGCCTTGGCGGCATTCAGCGCCGGTTGGCGATCCAGATGCCGGCCACGATGGCGCCCAGCCCGGCCGCGTGATACCAGCGCGGCCAGTCGCCCAGCAGGGCGGAAGACATCAGCGCGGCAAAGACGGGTGTGAGCGTGAAGAAGAATACTGGCAACTGCGCCCCGGCGCGGGCAATGGCACGGTCCCAGGCAAAGTAGGCCAGCAGCGAGGGGATTGTTGCCACATACACCAGGATGCCGAGCGCCTTGCCGTTCCAGTGAATCGGCACGCTTCCCGACAGCAGCTCCCACGCGACGAACGGCACGCAGGCCGCCACGCCCGCCACGATCTGCGCAAACAGCAGCACGGCCAGCGGCAAGTCCGGGCGCTTCTTGCGCAGCAGCCAGGTGTAGGCGCTCCAGGTGATGGTGCCCGCCAGCATGAACAGATCGCCGGCCACGAAATCCAGCTGGGCCAGCCGCCCGGGATCCCCGCGCAGCATCACCACGCCCACGCCGGCCAGGCATAGCAGGGCGCCCACCACATGCCAGCCGCGCACCCGCTCGCGGAAGAACAGCGCGCCGATGATCAGCAGGAAGATCGGGGCGGAAGCGCCGATCAGCGTCACGTTGATCGGCGACGATGTGGTCAGCGCCAGGTACTGCATGGCGTTGTAGACCGAGACGGAGAGCATGCCCATGGCGGCAATCACCCCGGCATGCTGGCGCAGCGTGGCGGCATGCTCGCGCACGCCCCGCCAGACATAGGGCGCGAGCAGCAGCCCGGCCAGCGCCCACCGGGCAAAGTTCAGCGTGATCGGCGGGATGGCGCCGGCGGCGTAGTGGCCGACGATGGCGTTGCCGGCCCAGCTCAGCGGCGGGAATGTCAGCAGGCCAAGCGTGCCCCAGTCGAGCCGGGCGCGGCCGGCGGCGGAAGTGGTCATCGGAGGGTTGTCGTCCTGTTCGTATTCTTGTTGTTCTTCTTGTTGTTCTTCTTGTTGTTCTGTTTGTTTTGTTTTCTGCCGGCATTATGCCGCAGGCGTGAATTGCAAACGATTGTGACTGGCGTGCTGTTGGCGGATGCGTTGCGCTAGTCTTCCCACCATCCGCACCACCCGGATACGAACTGTTACATAGCGCTGTGTTTTCGCTGTCAACACGTGCCGCCACCGGGCCGTTTTTACAGGCAACGCGCAAATTGCGCGCCTCACCTGGAGATAGACATGAAGAAGGTACTCGCCATCCTGACCCTCGGACTCTTCGCTGCCGGTGCTTTCGCCCAGGCGCCGGCCGCCGACGCCCCCAAGGCGCCTGCCAAGGTCGAAAAGAGCGCGCACAAGAGCAAGGCACACAGCAGCACCAAGCATACCAAGGCGGCAACGCCGGCCAAGTCCGCCGCGCAGTAATGCGCGGGTTCAGGGTGCGCTCCGCTGGGGGCGCACCCCTTTTTCTTTTCTCCTGACGCCATGCACCTGATCTGGACCATTCTTATCGGCTTCGTCGCCGGGCTCGTAGCGCGCGCCATTACCCCGGGCAACGGCCCCAGCGGGTTCTTCCTCACGGCCGCGCTTGGCATTGGCGGCGCGTTGGCGGCCACCTTTCTCGGGCAAGCCCTGCACTGGTATCGCCCGGGGCAGTCGGCAGGCTTTATCGGCGCCGTGGTGGGCGCGGTGATCCTGCTGCTGGCCTATCACCTGATCAGCAAGAAGAGCTAGGCCCCCGAGCCGCTGATGGCGATACGCCAACAGCAAGAGCCAAGCACCAAGCACCAAGCAGCAGCACCCGCAACACAGATCACGGAACCCGATCATGAGCCTGATGGACTTTTTGCAGAACGCAGCCTCCGCCCTGGGCGGCAATCCCGAGCAGCAGGTGGACCACATCGCGCAGAACGCCCCGGAGGGCGCGCTTGGTCAGTTGCTGGCCGGCGCTTTCCATTCGGATCAGACGCCGGCCTTCGGCAACATGGTGGGGGAGTTGTTCGGCCAGTCTAACGGCGCGCAGCAGGCTGGCATGCTTAACCAGTTGCTGGCAACGCTTGGGCCGGCGGTGTTGTCCGGGGCGGCAGGCGGCGCACTGGGCAATCTGCTGCAGCCCGGCGCGACCCAGGTCACGCCCGAGCAGGCCAGCCAGCTGAGCCCGGTGCAGGTGCAGGAGATCGCCACCCACGCCGAGCAGGTCCATCCAGGCATCGTCGACCAGATCGCCGGCTTCTACGCGCAGCACCCCACGCTGGTCAAGACCATCGGGAGCGCCGCGCTGGCCATTGCGCTGGCCAAGTTCAAGGAACACCAGCAGGGCTGAGTATCTGGGCTGGCATGGGCTCGAAGGCCTTGCCTTGGCGCCCCGCGACCTTAGCGCGGGGCGGTGTGCTTATGGCAGCTCCACCTGCAGGCGCGCCAGCGTGCGCAGCAGCGTTTCGTCATCGGGCGACAGGTGAGTCGCCATCGCAAACGCGGCGCGTGCCTCGTCCTTGCGGTCCAGTTGCCACAGCGCTTCGCCCTTGTGCACCAGGCCTTCCACGCGTGCGCCCAGGTTGCCCTCGGTGCCCTCGCCAAAAGCGGCCAGCGATTGCTCCATATAGCCGAGCGCCCGCTCCGGCTGGCCCAGGCGGAACAGTGCCCAGCCTTTGCTGTCGAGGATAAATGGGTCGTCCGGCGAGTGAACCAGCGCCTCGTCGATCATCGCCATGCCGCGCCCGACCATCCAGTTCGCGTCGACCAGCGCATAGCCAACCTCGTTCAGGTTCTCCTTGGCGAGCGGCGCCAGGCCAAGCGCGATATCCAGCTGCCTGTCGTCCCGGCCGGCAATCGCCAGGTCGATCAGCTTGCGCCGCACGCGCGCCTGGAAATCCGCACTGATTTCGTCTTTGCCGGCCTCGTAGCTGGCCAGCATCTGCCGGAACACGGCCGCCGGCCCGGCGCTGGCGGGCAGGGCGGCGATGGTCTCGGACTGGCGCTTGCACCAGGCATATTGGGCCGCATCCATACTGCCAAACTCATAGTCCAGGCTGATCGTCTGGGCCTTGTGGCTCTGCGCATAGTAGGTATAGCCGCGGCTATCCGTCCTGTTGCAGAACAGGAAACCGTCCTTGAGGTCGAGCACATAGGGCAGGCCGCCCATGGGATGGTTGCTGGTCTCGCCGCGCAGCAAAAACGACTCCCCGAAATCCCCTTCGCCGATGATCGGGTTGAGGATCCACTTGCCCTTTGGATAGCGCTTGGGCAGCCGCACCGACACGGTATTGCCCTGCTTGTCGGTGATGCCGAAGATCACACTGTCCTGCTCGTTCGGCTTTGGCATGACGCCTGCGATCCGCTGGCCCGGCAGGAACAAGCGGTAGCGGGCCTCGGGCAGGGGCCGGTCGGTGGCCGGATCGCGCAGCACGAACCGGTGCACCTGCGCGCCTTCGCCGAGCGTGCCCGGCTGGCGGTAGTCACGCGCCAGGGTCACGGCTGGAATGGTTGCCACAGCCAACAGGACCGCGCCCTTCAGGTAAAGCGTTTTGCTTCTCATTGTCTTGGTATTCAAGTTGAATTGGATTCGGGCGATTGGATTCGGGCGCTCAGGCGCCCATGCCGCTGGCGCGCAGGCTGCCCAGCATGCCGTGCAGGTCATGGCTCATGACCGCCAGGAACGCCACCAGCCCGAGGTAGTACAGCGTATAGGTCAGGCGCATTTCCGCGCTGATGGTGTAATAGGCGCGGTTCTCCGGGGCCTGCGGATCGTAGCGCCAGGCCTTGAGCAATTGCGGGGCCGCCAGCAGCGCCACCAGGATCAGGATCGGGCTGGGGCGCCACAGGAACATCGCCACCAGCACCGGCACGCCAAGGAACCAGATGCGCGGCGACAGCACCGCGGTGACGCGCCCGCCATCGAACGGCGAGAGCGGGATCAGGTTGAACAGGTTGATAAAGAAGCCCGCATAGGCCAGCGCCAGCATCAGGCCGCTGCCGGTGCCGCGGCCGATGTAATAGCAGGCCAGCGCGCCCAGGGTGCCAACCACCGGCCCCGCCAGCCCGATATAGGCCTCGGTCTCGACGTCGACCGGCTGGTCCTTGAGTTCGACCCAGGCCCCGACGAACGGAATGAAGGTGGGCGCGCCCACGGCCAGCCCGCGGCGGCGCGCGGCCAGGAAATGGCCCATCTCGTGGACAAAGATCAGCAGCACGAAGCCGGCGGCATAGCGCCAGCCGAAGATCAGCGCATAGGCGCCGATCGACAGCAGCATGGTGCCGCCCGTGGTCAGCAGCTTGCCCATCTTCAGGCCGCCCATGAGCAGGAGCAGCAGTTTGGTCATGGGTACAACTCCGTCGCCGAAGGGCGGGAATGCGGCTTCACTTCGGCTCTGCGGGACCGGACGGCTTGCGCTTGAACCACTTGGTGGCGGAATAGCCGATGCCCGCCACTGCCAGCATGATCACCTTGGCGAACTTGGCGAAGAACGCCGCCAGGATGGCCAGCAGGCCCAGCTTCTTCGCCGCTACCCCGCCGATCAGCGCGGCCAGCCCGTATTCCGCCACCTTGTCCGTGCTGGAATTGAAATCCGCATAGGCCTTGCCCTCGGAGAAGTCGAGGTTGGACAGCAACGTGCGCACCACGGGCTTGTTGGCGTCGACCTGGTCGCGCGCGGTGATCAGGTTCAGGCTGACGTAGCCTTCCCGCCCGAGCGCATAGGTGTTGTAGTTGACGGATTGCGGGGCATCGGCCGGCTGGCCTTTCTCGCGTGCCGACATCGACCAGATCAGCCGATGGCTGGCCGCCTCATAGTGGGGCCGCTCCACCCAGCCGACGATCTCAAGCCCGCGGATGCCGCGCTTCTCCCGCTCCTCGTTGGCGGCTTCCGTGCCTTCCTTGAGCGATTTGAAGAGATCGTCGACATTCCAGTCCTTGGCGTCGTCGTCGCGGATGTAGCCCGAGGGCTCGTACTTGGCCACCACCATCCAGTCGTCGTCGCCGGCGGGCAGCACCAGGCCGAGCAGCCGCTCGTCGGTGAGGTTGCCCATGGCGTGCATGAGCTTGCCGGCGGCCGGCTGGGGAATGAAAACTTCCTTGGCCGGCAGCTTCAGTGTGGCCTGTTCGCCCAGTTTTACCGTGGCCGGACCCGCCTGGGCGCTGGACTGCGCTGCCTGCCAGGCTGCCTCCATCTCCTTTTCCTTGCTCTCGCTGCCTTGCGCCAGCAGGCTGCCGGAAGCTAGGAGGCTCATCCCGCATGCCAGGCCGGCCAGCATGCCACGCAACTCGTGACCCATCATTCCCACAATGACTTCTCCCTTCACTTGATTATTTGTTTGTTTTTTTGTGGCACTGCCTGGGATGGCTGGGGGAAGGGGGGCTTCCTGTGGCCTCGCATGCAGTGCAATTGCCCGATATTTCGGTGGTTGGTGATTTTAGCGTTTTTTTTATTTGCGGCAGGGGAAGGTGATATTGCTTTGCTGGGTTGGTTGCTGTTTTTTTTGTCGGCGGTGGCATTTTGCACCCTCAAAGGGGCATAGGACATCGCTCTGCTGGGGTTGGTCGCTGTTTCTTTGTACGGCGTTGGTTTTTGGACCCAAGAGCCATACGACATCCCCCTGCGGGGGCTGCCGGTCACTCTTCTTTGCGTCGGCAAAGAGGGTGAGGACAAATTCAGGCATTGGACAATCGGCGTACGAGCAAACGTGCCTGAGATAGCCAGACCCA
>NZ_JBXAOE010000058.1:0-26918 GCF_058802485.1 Cupriavidus sp. GW822-FHT02D05
CTACTTTCTTGGCGAGACAAGAAAGTAGGTCGCCTCCCCGCAGGGGAGGTGAAACTGCCTTTGACTTTCAGCCTTTGCCTTTGACGTTAAGCCGTTGCCATTGCCATTGCCATTGCCGTTGTAGCTGAAGTCAGAGTCACACCCACTAAACCCCAACCGCAAACCTCGACAAATACCTCACCCCCTCCACAGCCCGGCTCCCGTACCAGGAAACCATCTCCCCATCGATCAGCAAAACCTCCTTGCCAATCTGCCGCTCCAGCGCATCAACATGCGCCTCGGTAAACCGATAGGGCTCGCTGGAAAGCAGGACGAGGTCAATCTCCCGCACCAGCGCGTCGCTCCACCGGAAGCTCGGATACCGCGTCTGCGGCGTATTGGGCCGGCTGCACTCGCCGTCAACACAAGCCTGGGGCATGGCGTCAGCCGAAGGCCACGTCTGCCAGTTCACCAACGCCAGCATCTGGCTGATATAGGTATCGCGCGACACCGTCATCCACGGGTCCTGCCAGATCGCATACAGGACCTTGCGCGCGGGCCACTGCCGGGCACGTACCTGCGCCAGTTCGGCCGCCATGGCGGCGCAGAGCGATTCCGCTTCGGCAAGACGGCCGAAGATGCCGCCAAGCAGCCGGTAGAGCGCCAGGTTGTCCGCGGGCGCACAGGGGTGGGTGACGATCACATGCGGCACAAACGCGCGGATCTCGTCCACCGTCTCGCGCCGGTTCTCGTCGATGTTGACTACTACGTGAGTGGGCGCCAACGCCCGCAGGCGCTCAAGATTGACATCCTTGGTGCCACCCACCTTGGCAACGGCACGCACGGCGGGCTCGGGATGGATGCAAAAGCCGGTGCGCGCCACCATCAGCGGGCCCAGCCCCAGGGCGAACAGCAGTTCGGTAACGGACGGCACCAGCGAGGCAATGCGCACCTCGCCCGTGGCCGGGCCGTGCAGGATGCCGGCTGCGTCCTGCCAGCTCATGGCTGCTTGTCCTGGCTACCTCCCTGCGCGCGCGGCTTGCGCGGCGCCCGGGAGAAGATTGCGTCGTAGAGCCAGCGCGGCATCAGGTGCAGGATGGATGCGACCACGCCCATCTGCCAGGGCACCACGGCAAAGCGGCGCCCTGCGGCAATCGCACGCACCGTCTTGCGGGCGAACACGTCGGCGTCCATCAGGAAGGGCATGCGATAGGGATTGTGCTCGGTCATCGGCGTGCGGATGTAGCCAGGCGCGATAGTGACCACGCGGATGCGCTCGCGGCGCTGTTCCAGGCGCAGGCTCTCCAGCAGCTTGATCACCGCGGACTTGGAGGCGCTGTAGGCACCCCCGCCCGGCAGGCCACGCACGCCGGCCACGCTGGCAATGCCGACCAGCGTGCCGCGCCAGCCGCCGGCACCTGGATCGCGTTCGCGCATGGGCTGCATGAAGGGCTGGAAGGTGGTGAGCACGCCGAACCAGTTGGTGTCCATCACCATGCGGAAGGCTTCGAGGTCCTCGCGCTCGCTGGCGACGGTGCCAACCGATACGCCCGCATTGGCGATCACCACATCGGGGCAACCAAAATGATCGAGGAAGTCCTGGGCGGCGCGCTGCATGGCATCGGCATCGCGCACATCCGCGCCATAGACGCGCACCGCATTGGGATTGGGCAGGGTGCGGGCGAATTCACGCAGCACCTCTTCGCGCCGGCCAACCAGGCCGAGGATGGCGCCTTGCGAGGCGTACTCGCGCGCCAGGGCCTGGCCGAGTCCGCTCGACGCGCCGGTAAGGAAGACTTTCTGTGCTCGCATCGGGAGGGTCCAGGGGTAAGCGCAACATGGTTCATGCCGACCGACCCGCCCTGGCGCGCGCCGGACGCCGCTGCGCCTCGCCGGCGCCGGCGGTGCCGGTCGACCGCTGGTGGCCATCAGCCGGCTCGCGCGTGGCGAGCCCAAAGGCCGTTGGCCGCAGCCCGGGAATTACATCTTCTTGTCGCGCACCTGGCCGACCAGGTAATCCATGGTCTGGATGGCCGTGCCCTTGGTGCCGGCGATGGACGGCGAGGTCACGTACTTGCCCTGCACCACGATGGTCGGCACGCCGTCGATCTTGTAGGCGTCGGCGATCTTGTTGGCGCGTTGCGAATTGGTGGTCACCGAGAACGAGTTGTAAGCATCGAGGAAGGCCTTGCGGTCGATGCCGTTCTTGGCCATGAAGTCGGCGATTTCGTTCGGGTCCAGCATGCGCTTGCGGTCGACGTGGATGGCGTTGAAGACCTTGGTGTGCATGGCGTCCAGCTTGCCGATGGCTTCCAGCGCGTAGAAGATCTTGGTGTGCGGCAGCAGGTCGTCGCGGAAGGCAACCGGCACGCGCTTGAACACCACGTCCTTGCCCTGCTTGCCTACCCAGGCTTCCAGCTCGGGCTCGAAGTCAAAGCAGTGCGGGCAGCCGTACCAGAAGAACTCGGTGACTTCGATCTTGCCCGGCGCGACGGGCTGCGGCGCTTTCAGGACCTGGTATTCCTTGCCCGAGGTGGGCGCGGCTGCCTGCGCGGGCGCGGTCATCAGGAAACCGGTCACAGCGACCAGCGTGGCAAACAAGGTGGCGAGTTTCTTCATGTGGCGCGGCTTTCGAGAATGGGCAATGAGCGTATGACAGCGGCGGGGCAATCCGGTTCAGCGGATCGCCCCGGGTTACCGTTACTGCTTGTTACTGCTTGGTAAAGCGGATGACCGAAGCCTCGAAACCCGACGCCTGCAGCCGGTCGCGAGAACGGTTCATGTCGTCGATCTTGTTGAACGGCCCCAGGCGCACGCGATAAAGCTTGACGCCATTGACATCGCGCTCGGTCACCTTGGCTTCGAACCCCTGCATGGCCAGGTTGGCCTTCTGGCGGTCGGCGTCGTCCTGCGAGCGGAAGGCGCCTACCTGCAGCAGGTAGCCTACCTTGTTGGCATCGGCCTGGGCGATCTCGGCGATCGGGTCGGCGACAGGCTTCTCGGCCGGCTTTTCAGCAGGCTTTTCCGCCGGCTTCTGCGCGGTCTTGTCGGCCGGCTTCTCGGCGGCGGGCCGATCGGCAGGCTTGTCCGCGGGCTTCTCGGCGGCGGGCTTGTCGGCTGGCCGGGTGACGGCTACCGGCGGCTGGCGCTCGGGCGGCTTCACCGTGGTCGGCGCCGGGCCGGACGGCTGCTCGGGCTCAGCGGCGGGCCCGACCGGCTTGGCCGGCGTCTTGCTCCACAGCGGCTTGTTGGGATCGCTTGGCGCTTCCTGCGCCGGAGCGGGCAGGTTGCTGACCACATTGCCGGGCTCGGCCGGCTTCTGCGCGCCCTTTTGCTGGAATGGCGCCGGCGACTTGGTGATGTACAGGGCGACCACTACCGCGATCGCCAGGCCGACGATCAGGCCCAGCACCAGTCCCAGGAACGTACCTCCGCGCTGCGGGGCGCGGCTGGCATTGCGCGGGGTGCGCTTGCGTTGCTGTTGCATGAATTCCTCTAGCGTGATGGCGCGATTATAGAGCCTGCGCCGATCCCGGCATCACTGTGTGGTCAGGGCGATACGGATAAGGCGGCGCCATGAACGGGGGCTTGCCCCCTTCATGGCGCCGGCCTGGCTTACATGCGCTGCGGCGCCGAGACGCCGATGACGGCCAGCCCGTTGCGCAGCACCTGGCGGGTGGCGGCCAGCATCGCCAGGCGAGCCAGCTTGACCGTCTCGTCGTCCACCAGCACGCGGTCGGAGTTGTAGAAGGCGTGGAAATCGCCCGCCAGGTCCCGCAGGTAGAAGGCGACCGCATGCGGCGCCAGTTCACCCGCCGCTGCCGCCAGCATGTCCGGGAAATCGGCCAGGCGCTGGCCCAGCGCAAGCGCCTGCGGGGTAGCGTCGGCGCCGGTCACGGGGGCCAGGTCGGTGCCGGCCAGGGCAGGCAGTTTGGCCTCCCAGTCCGCGCCGCCCCAGGATTCGAAGATCGAGCAGATGCGGGCATGGGCGTACTGCACGTAATACACCGGGTTCTCGTCGTTCTGCTTGAGAGCCAGGTCGACATCGAAGATGAATTCCGTATCGGCCTTGCGCGACAGCAGGAAAAAGCGCACCGCGTCGCGCCCGCGGGTGAAGTGCTCGGGCCAGTCGGCCACGCCGGCTTCCAGGCAGCCGCGGATGGTCTCGCCGCCTTCCGCGCCGTTACTCCACTCGATCAGGTCGCGCACGGTCACATAGGAACCGGCGCGCTTGGAGATCTTGACCTCCTCGCCGTTCTTCATGACGGTGACCATCTTGTGCAGGATGTAGTCGGGGTAGCCTTTGGGGATGCCGATGTCCAGCCCCTGCAGGCCGGCGCGCACGCGGGCGATGGTGCCGTGGTGGTCGCTGCCCTGCACGTTGATCACCTTGGCGAATCCGCGCTCCCACTTGCTGGTGTGGTAGGCCACGTCCGGCACGAAGTAGGTATAGGTGCCGTCGGTCTTGCGCATGACGCGGTCCTTGTCGTCGCCTTCGTCGGTGGTGCGCAGCCACAGGGCGCCTTCGTTCTCGTAGGTCTTGCCCTTGGCCACCAGCGACTGCACTGCGGCTTCGACGCGGCCGTCGCTGTACAGCGAGGACTCCAGGTAGTAGCGGTCGAACTTGACGCCGAAGGCGCGCAGGTCGATGTCCTGCTCGTTGCGCAGGTAAGCCACGGCGAACTTGCGGATCGACTCGATGTCTTCGACCTTGCCGGAGGCCGTCACGGCGTCGCCGTCGGAGGCGCGCACGGTCTTGCCTGCCAGGAAATCGGCAGCGATGTCGGCGATGTAGTCGCCGTTGTAAGCCGACTCCGGCCACGCGGCATCGCCCGGCTTGAAGCCGCGGGCGCGCGCCTGCACAGATACGGCCAGGGTCTGGATCTGCACGCCGGCGTCGTTGTAGTAGAACTCGCGATGCACGGCAAAGCCCTGCCAGTCCAGCAGGTTGGCCAGCGCGTCGCCCAGTGCCGCCTGGCGGCCGTGGCCGACGTGCAGCGGGCCGGTCGGGTTGGCGGAGACGAATTCGACCAGCACCTTGCCGTGCACGCCCTGTGCCTTGGCGCCGTAGCGGTTGCCCTGCTCCAGCACCGCGCGCAGCACATCGGCCTTGGCGGCCGGCGTCAGGCGCAGGTTGATAAAGCCGGGACCGGCGATTTCCAGGCTGGCCACCAGCCCGGCGGTACGCGCGTCGGCCTTGACTGCGTCGACGATCTGCTGGGCCAGTTCCCGCGGGTTGCGCTTGAGCGCGCGGGCAACCTGCATGGCGAGGTTGCAGGCCAGGTCG
Source organism: Cupriavidus sp. GW822-FHT02D05 (assembly GCF_058802485.1). NCBI lineage: Bacteria > Pseudomonadati > Pseudomonadota > Betaproteobacteria > Burkholderiales > Burkholderiaceae > Cupriavidus > Cupriavidus sp. GW822-FHT02D05. The sequence continues at coordinate 5,267 of NZ_JBXAOE010000058.1, forward strand.
CCGTGGGCGGCGACCTTCGGACGCTCGAAGACGGCGTCGGGCAGGGCGGTGTCGGCCGGGGCGATTGCGCGCACCGCGTCATTGAACGCAGCGGCAAGATTGGTGGTCTGAACTGGCAGCATGGATGTCGTGGCCCTGAGGCGGTTGTCTGGTGCCGTCGCGGCGGTTCTGCCGCGGCGGCACCGTCACGGGCGGCATGTGGAGGCCGCGCCGCGTGGCAGGCAATGAATTGCAGAACGCAGAATTTTATCAGGTGCTATGCTGACATCATGCAGCAAGCCCAAAACCGGCCATTGCGAGCCCCCTGCCCGGTCCCGGGACAGGCCGCGCGGCCATGGTTTTCGCCCCTGTATTTCGCTGTACGCCAAGGAAAGGAAATATCATGCTGATCACCTTCAAATCCCACGCGTCGCAGGACCTCATCATGATGAGAGACCTTGCCGTGACGCTCCTGGGGATTATCGGCAAGCACCTGGGGGAGCGCGGGGTGATCACCATCGAGGAACTGCCACGCTGCATCCATATACTGGAAGCCGCCGTGACGGACGCCAAGAAGGTGCACCCGGCCGTATCGTCGGTCCACCCCGGCAAGAATGACGATGACAACGAGGAAGAACCCCTGCACCTGGGCCAGCGCGCCTACCCCTTCCTCGACATGCTGCGCGCATCCCAGCGCGAGAGCACCGAGGTGATGTGGGGGGTGTAGGCAGTGCGCCGAATCCCCGCACACTCGTAGATTGACAACAAGGTAGCCGGCACCAGCCGGCACCTTTTCTGCCCTTGCGTTCGCCGCCCCGCGTCCCGCCCCACCCGCGCTCCCTTCTCCTGCTTGCTCGCGCTTCCGGCAAAAAAATGCCCAGCCGCTGATTCGGGCCGGGCGAGCCGGATCAGGAAGCGGATCCGGAAGGGGGAAAGAACTGTGTTGGGTGGGGCGCGGCGAATGCGGCGAATGCAGCACTGCCAGCCTGGCTGGCGGCTAGGCGCTAGCCCTTGTCCAGCATGTCCGCGAGTTCGTCGGCGTGCTCTTCCTCGACCGCCAGGATTTCCTCCAGCATGCGGCGGGTGGTCGAGTCGCGCTCGCCCAGGTACTGCAACATCTCGCGGTAGCTCTCGATGGCGATCCGTTCGGCCACCAGGTTTTCCTTGATCATGTCGGTCAGCGATCCGGCCTCGACATACTCGGCACGGCTGCGCGAAGTCAGGGTGTCCGGCGAGAAGTCCGGCTCCCCGCCCAGTTGCAAGATGCGCGCCGCAATGCGGTCGGCGTGCCCCTGCTCCTCGTCGGAGTGCACCTTGAACTCGGCCGCGACCGGTTCCGCGTGGATGCCCTTGGCCATGAAGAAGTGGCGCCGGTAACGCAGCACGCAGACCAGTTCCGTGGCCAGGGCCTCATTGAGCAGCTTCAGCACGGTGGTCCGGTCCGCATCGTAGTCCTGGGTGACAGCGCCATCCTCGATGTGCTTGCGGGCGCGTTCGCGCAGCGTCTTGACGTCCGACAGGAAGCCCCCGCTCGCGCCTTTCTCATTCCGGGCCTGCTGATCCTTGCCCTTGCCGGCGGTGGGCTTCTCTTTTACGGGGGTGTCCATGACAGTCATGCTCCTGTGGGAATGTTGGGCGATGGCCTCTGAGGGGTCTGCTTCACTGTTTCACGGCTTCACTGCCTCATCAGGGCTGGCAGCAGTGCCTCGGTCAGTCGTTGCGGCTGCGGCTATTCGCTGCCATCAGCAAGCCGACGAAAGCGCCTAGCGCCGCCGCGATACCGATCGCTTTCAACGGCGACGCCAACACGCGCCGCTGCACGCCGTCCACGGCATAGTCGACGCGTTCGCGAGCACGGCTCGCAACGTGGTCGCGCAAGGCGCGCGTACGGTCCTGCAACCGGCGTGCGGCCTGCACTGCCTCGGACGAGCTTTCGCGCCCCAGCACTTCCATGGTTTGCTCGAGCTGGGCAATCAGCCGGCTGACCTCGCCGGCCACGGGCCCCGCGGCTTCGCGGGCGGCGCCGCGCGTATCGCGCGCGGCATGCCGGATCTGGCGCACCGTGCTTTCGGCGCTGTCAGCCAGGTGATTCACTTCTTTGCGGATCTTCGGATTGTTGGTCAGCATTGGCTTATCTCCGTTTGGTCTGATGATGTGCTGTGATGCGGTTCGCGCTGTCTGCCAGGAAGTCAGTAAGTCGGGATCTGCATGAGCAAAGCGGGGCGGCGGCCCTGCCGACCGCCGCCCCGCCCGCGGCGTTCACTGCCATCGCGAAAGCCGCGCCTGACATCCCCTAGCGCCTGACCAGGCTGATCACAAACGTCACCAGCGCAACCACCAGGAAGATGAAGAACAGGATCTTGGCGATCTCGACCGCCCCTGCCGCGATGCCCCCAAAGCCGAATACCGCGGCGATCAGGGCGATGACAAAGAATACGAGTGCGTAGTGCAACATGGTGATGGCTCCCTAAGTGGATTGGGCTGCCGCGCCAGCAGGCGCGCGCTTGGCAAGTGACAGCGACCGGCGATTGCGATTGGCTATTTCACCGCCTTGAACACGGTCACGCCCAGGACAAGGAACAGCACGAACAGCACCAGGAAGATGAAGAACAGGATCTTGGCAATGCCGGCCGCACCGGCAGCAATACCTGTGAACCCCAGCAAGCCGGCGACCACGGAAACCACTGCAAATATCAGCGCCCATTTCAGCATTGACGTTCTCCCTCTTTCTTCCCGAGCTGGCTTGACGCAGGGTGCGCAAGCTCATGGAACCATGGTAGAAAGCAGACCCCCGCCCAGACACCGCAGCCGCACCGATTCGCTTGTCAGCCGAATCCTACAGTCCAAGCACCGGCGCGGCCTCGCGGGCAGCACCGGCGACGCGGCAGGTTGACCGCAGACCGTCGATGTGCTTCCATCGTCGCAGACAGGTGCAAGCCAGGCGCGGCGCCGCATGGTGCGGGAGACGCCGCGCCGGCCAAGCGCCCGACATCGGGAAACGAACATGTTCAAGCAGTCACTGCTGCGCTCGACCTTGCTTCTGGCGGGCGGCATCGTGCTTACCGTGGTGGTGCTGATCGCCTCCGAGGCGGGCAACATCCGCTTGCGCCAGGGCTATACGCAAGTCATCCAGTCGCAGCAGGTACAGGGCCAGATCAACGCCCTGCTCGGCGAGCTGGTCACTGCCGAAGCCGGCCAGCGTGGCTTCCTGCTGACCGGCAAGGAAAGCTACCTCCAGCCGTACTACCAGGCCGTGCCGCGCATCAATGCGCTGATGAGCGCGCTGCGCAACCGCTACGCGGAGGACCCGGAGGCGCTCAAGCTGTTCACCGAGGCCTCCGCCGCCGTCAGCCGCAAGCTCACCGAGATGGACCTGACACTGATCTACGGCAAGCGCGACGTGGAAGTGGCGCTCGACCTGGTGCGCACGGACTTCGGCAAGCAGACGATGGACAACGCGCGGCGCGGGCTGGAGGCCTTGCTGCAGCGCGAGGCCAAATCGGTGTCGCAGAGCCTGGAGTACGCCGACCGCGACCTTGCGCTGTCGCGCTACGGCATCGGCCTGCTGACCGCCATCAATATCGTGCTGCTGATTGTGGTGGGCTTGCAGCATTCGCGCCGCATGGCGGTATCGGAAGCCGAACGCAACGAGCTGGAAGAAGAAAGCGCGCGCCTGGACAGCATGGTGCGCTCGCGCACACGCCAGCTATCGGCGCTGGCATCCCACCTGCAGCGCGTGACCGAGGACGAGAAGACGCGGCTGGCGCGCGAGCTGCACGACGAGCTGGGCTCCATCCTGACCGCCACCAAGCTTGATATGCATTGGGTGCGCCGCCGCATCCAGGACACCCACCCGGATGTGGCGGAAAAGCTCACCCGCGTGATGCTGCACGTGGACCAGGGGATCCAGATCAAACGGCGCCTGATCGAGGACCTGCGGCCCACCGTGCTGCTCAACCTGGGCCTGAAGGAAGCCATCGGTCAGCTGGTGGAGGAAGTGGCGGCGCGCAACCAGTGGGAGGCGGATGTGCAGCTGGCAGAGGCGGTGCCTGCGCTGCGCGACGACGCTGCCATCGCCCTTTACCGTATCGTGCAGGAGTCGCTCACCAACGCCAGCAAGTACGCCGAAGCGCAGCGCGTGTCCATCCGGCTCGATTGCGCCGACGGCACGCTCGAGCTGGCAATCAGCGACAACGGGCGCGGGCTGCCGGCGGACTTCGAATCGCGGCGCTCGGTGGGACACCATGGCCTGCTGGGGATGGAGCAGCGCGTGATCGCGCTGGGCGGCACGCTGGAGCTCCAGTCGGAACCCGGTGCCGGTGTCACCATCCGGGTGGTGGTGCCGCTCACCGATGCCATCGTGGCGCCGCCGCGCGACGATGAGGACGAGCTCGACGGCCTGGGGGACCCCGGCGAGCAGCCGCAGGACGAGCCTACCGGCACGCCGCCGGCCAGCTAGCCGGCCAGCCAAGCAGTGACAAATGGAAAAGGGGCTCCGCGGAGCCCCTTTTCCATTCCTCTTGTCCACCTGTTCTCTGGCCCGGTTGCCATGCAAACGGCATGGCGGCTGGCACCTTACATCTTCTGCTTGGTGCTCTCGGCAGCGCCTTGCACCTTTTCGCCGCCCTTCTCGATGTCCTTGCCGGCACCGGCCATCGTATTGCAACCGGTCACCAGGACCACACCTGCCAGGGCACACAGCGCCATCAGCTTTCTCATGATTCTCTCCTTGCTCTAGGTTGACGCGGCATGGCCGCGATTGGAACTGCCGGTACTGACAATACGGTCGATATGGTCGATATGGTCGATATGGTCGATATGGTCAAGATCGTCGATACGCATTCAGCCATCTGCCTGCGCGTACTCCTCGATCACCCGGAACACCTGCTCGAGCTCGAGCGACTTGTCAAAGAAATAGTCCGCCCCGGCCTCGGCGCACTGCCGCCGGTATGTAGGCACCTGGGCATGATTGGTGTAAACGATGCGGATGCCCGACACCTCGGTCTTCTGCAAGGCGCGCAGCACGTTGATACCGTTGCCCTGCCGCAACTGCAGGTCAACGATGACGACCTCGTACTTGCCCGCCTCGTAGAGGCGCAGCGCTGAGCTTTCGGTATCCGCCCAATCCACGACTTCGATAAACGGAAACGCGTTCAGGTATTCAAGCAACATACCCCGCAGTACCGCTGAGTCCTCGATTAGCAGGACCCGCAGCGCGCGATACGAGGGGGCCGCAGCTTGATCCAACATGATTCCATGGTAGCAACAGAGTACAGGGAGAGACCATCGGCGTCCGTCCTACAGCAGCGTCTGGCAAACGCGGCCGAGTGCCGTGGAATGCGCCTTGCCTTTGCGGCGCCTACTCCACCAGGCCGTTCTTGATCGCGTAGTAGGTCAGGTCGGCATTGGTCTTCATGCCCATTTTTTCCAGGATGCGCGAGCGATAGGTGCTGACCGTCTTGACGCTCAGGAACAGCTCCTCGGCGATCACCGAGACCGACTGCCCGCGCGAGAGCTTGCAGAAGATCTGGAACTCGCGCTTGGACAAGGTCTGGTGCAGCGGCTGGTTGGTGGGCTTGTCAAGCCCGCCGATAAGCAGGTCCGCCACGTTGGCGCTGACGTAGCGCCGGCCCTGGGCCACGGTGCGGATGGCCTTGACGAGATCGTCGGGCGCGCTTTCCTTGGTCAGGTAGCCGGAAGCGCCCGCGCGGATCAGGTTGATGGCGTACTGGTCTTCCGGGTAGGTGGAGAGGATCAGCACCGGCAGGTCGGGATGGCGCTGGCGCAGCAGCTTGAGCACGTCGATGCCGTTGCGGTCGGGCATCGAGATATCGAGCACCACCACATCGAACTCGAACTCACGCAGCCGAATCATGACTTCGTCGCCGCTGGCTGCCTCGCCCTCCACCCGGATATCGGGCTCGTCGGCAATGAACTGCCGCAGACCGGCGCGCACGATCTGGTGATCGTCGGCGATCAAAACGCGAATCATGATGTCTCCCTGGGCATGGATGCACCAGCTCTCAGGAGCGGCCGGGCTAATGCATTGTAGTGCTTACAAAACCGCCCGACTGTCGGTGTAAGACTGACAGGCTCCCAACTGGCCGCACCAATGAAAAAGGGACGGGGTGGACCCGTCCCTGTGCTCCAGCATGCCAGTCTTGCCGGCATGGCCAGGCTTACTGGACCTTGGTCGCCGCGCCAGCGTCGGCGGCCGCGCTGGTGTCGGTCGCTGCCTCGCCCTTCTTGGCCTTGGCGTGGCTGCTGTGCTTCTTGGTCTTAGCAGTGGACTTGGCGTGCGTGCCGGCGGCGGCGTCGGCCTTGGCGTCCACGCCCTTGTCGGCGCTGGCCGAAGCGCCCAGGCCAGCGTTCACGCCTGCGCTGGCGGCTGCACCCTTGTCGGCGGGCGCGCTGATCGCGGGCGCCGCCATGGCGCCGGTGGCGCCAGCCTTCGCATCAACGCCAGTTCCTTGTGCCATGGCCAGCGAGGAAGCGGCAGCGATCGAGAGAGCGGAAAGGGAGATCAGCAGTTTGTTCATGGAGAGGCTCCTAGCAGTTTGCGCCGCTGCGAAACATTCGCTGCGGTGTTCACTTGATGTGAGCCCTCAGTCTAGGGACGCAGAGCCGCGCGGTCTGTTAGGAGATGTAATGCCTTGTAAGGAGTAGTGAAGAACTTACAAAGGCACATGGATGCGCTTAAAGAGGCTTTTCCCTGCTTGCCCAATGGCTTGCGATGGCACAGCGGCGCAAAACGCCGCCGCGCCGGCACGCAAGCGGTTACAGGTTTGGCGCGAGCGCGCGCTCCAGCACGCTGCGTTCCTCGCCGCGGCGCGCCACCATATCGTCCAGCTGGTCCTCGCCGATCTTGCCGACCGAAAAATACGTCGACTCCGGATGCGCCAGGTAGAAGCCGCTCACCGATGCGGCCGGCGTCATCGCCAGCGAGTCGGTGATGCCCATGCCGATCTCGGCGGCGTTGAGGAACTCGAACATCGGCGCCTTGACCGTATGCTCCGGGCAGGCCGGATAGCCCGGCGCCGGACGGATGCCGCGATAGGTCTCGGCGATCAGTTGCTCGTTGGTCAGCACTTCGCCAGCGTCGTAGCCCCACAGGTCGCGGCGCACGCGCTCGTGCAGGCATTCGGCAAAGGCTTCGGCCAGACGGTCGGCCAGGGACTTCAGCATGATCGCGCTGTAGTCGTCATGGTCGGCCTCGAACTGGGCTTCCTTCTTGTCCACGCCGATGCCCGCGGTGACGGCGAACACGCCGATGTAGTCGGCAATGCCGCTGTCCTTGGGCGCAACGAAGTCGGCCAGGCAGCGGTTGGGGCGCATCACGCCATCGATCACCGGGCGCTCGCTTTGCTGGCGCAGGTTGTGCCAAGTCAGCGCGACCTTGCTGCGGGTCTCGTCGGTGTAGATCTCGATATCGTCGTCGTTGACGGCGTTGGCCGGCAGCAGGGCCAGCACACCGTTGGCCGTCAGCCAGCGGCCCTGGATCAGGCGCGACAACATGGCCTTGCCGTCGGAGAACACGCGGCGGGCGGATTCGCCGACGATCTCGTCATTGAGGATGTCGGGGAATTTGCCGGCCAGGTCCCACGTCTGGAAGAACGGGGCCCAGTCGATATAGTTGGCGAGCTCCGTCAGGTCGTAGTTGCGGAAGATGCGCCGGCCGATGAATTTCGGCTTGGGTGGCACGTAGGCGCTCCAGTCCACCGGCGTCTTGTTGGCGCGGGCCTTGGCCAGCGACACCATCGGCGTGGCCTTCTTGTTGGCGTGCTGGTGGCGGATGCGTTCGTAGTCGGTCTTCAGCTCGTCCAGGTACCTGGCCGCGCCATCGTCGGACAGCAGGCTGGACGCCACGCTGACCGAGCGCGAGGCGTCCGGCACGTAGACCACGGGGCCTTCGTAGTGGGGCGCGATCTTGACCGCGGTGTGCACGCGCGAGGTGGTGGCGCCGCCGATCAGCAGCGGGATCTTCTTGATGCGGAAATAGTCGTCGCGCTGCATCTCGGAGGCGACGTAGGCCATTTCCTCAAGTGACGGCGTGATCAGCCCGGACAGGCCGACGATGTCCGCGCCCTCGACCTTGGCGCGCGCCAGGATCTCGTTGCACGGGACCATCACGCCCATGTTGACCACTTCGAAGTTATTGCACTGGAGCACCACCGAGACGATGTTCTTGCCGATGTCGTGCACGTCGCCCTTGACGGTGGCGATGACGATCTTGCCGCGTGCCTTGACGTCGCCGCCGGCCTCGGCCAGCAGGCGCTTTTCTTCCTCGATGTAGGGCAACAGGTGAGCCACGGCCTGCTTCATCACGCGGGCGCTCTTGACCACCTGCGGCAGGAACATCTTGCCGGCGCCGAACAGGTCGCCCACGATATTCATGCCATCCATCAGCGGGCCTTCGATCACCTCGATCGTGCGCCCGCCGCGCGCTTCCACCTGTTGGCGCACTTCCTCGGTGTCTTCCACGATAAAGGTGGTCAGGCCATGCACCAGCGCGTGCGACAAGCGGTCGGCCACCGGCACCGGGTTCTCCGGGGTGCCGCGCCACAGCAGGTTTTCTTCTTTCTTCGCGCCGCCGCCCTTGTAGCGGTCGGCGATCTCCAGCAGGCGGTCGGTGCTGTCCTCGCGGCGGTTGAGCACCACGTCTTCCACGCGCTCGCGCAGCTCGGCGTCGAGCTGGTCGTACACGCCGAGCTGGCCGGCGTTGACGATGCCCATGTCCATGCCCGCCTTGATGGCGTGGTACAGGAACACGGTGTGGATGGCTTCGCGCACCGCGTCGTTGCCACGGAACGAGAACGATACGTTGGACACGCCGCCGCTGACCTTGGCGTACGGCAGGTTCTGCTTGATCCAGGCGGTGGCTTCGATGAAGTCCACCGCGTAGTTGTTGTGCTCTTCGATGCCGGTCGCCACCGCGAAGATGTTCGGGTCGAAGATGATGTCTTCGGGCGGGAAGCCGACTTCATTGACCAGGATGTCGTAGCTGCGCTTGCAGATCTCGGTCTTGCGGGCAAAGGTGTCAGCCTGGCCCTGCTCGTCGAAGGCCATCACCACGGACGCGGCGCCGTAGCGGCGGATCAGCTGGGCGTGATGGCGGAACTGTTCCTCGCCCTCCTTGAGCGAGATCGAGTTGACCACGGGCTTGCCCTGCACGCATTTCAGGCCGGCCTCAATCACTTCCCACTTGGACGAGTCCAGCATGATGGGCACGCGCGCGATATCGGGCTCGGAGGCGATCAGGTTGAGGAACCTCACCATGGCCGCCTTGGAGTCCAGCATGGCTTCGTCCATGTTGATGTCGATGATCTGCGCGCCGTTCTCGACCTGCTGGCGGGCTACCACCAGCGCATCGTCGAACTGGCCGTTCAGGATCATGCGGGCGAAGGCCTTGGAGCCGGTGACGTTGGTGCGCTCGCCGACGTTGACGAAGAGCGTGTCTTCATCGATGGTGAAAGGCTCGAGGCCGGATAGGCGCATCGGGCGCGGCGGCAGGGTATCGTTGGTCATGGCTTGATCTTGTTCTGTAGGCTCGCGATGCGAGTTCAGGCGGCGTCGCGGTACTGGCTGGGCCAGGCGCGCGGCTTCTTGCTGGCCACGCGCTCGGCGATGGCGGCGATGTGCTCGGGCGTGGTGCCGCAGCAGCCGCCCACCAGGTTCACCAGGCCGGACGCGGCGAACTCCTCCACCAGCGACGACGTGACCTCCGGGGTTTCGTCGAAGCCGGTATCGCTCATCGGGTTAGGCAGGCCGGCGTTCGGATAGCACGACACAGCCGCGTCGCAGATCTTGGCCAGTTCGGCAATGTAGGGGCGCATCAGCGTGGCGCCGAGCGCGCAGTTCAGGCCGAAGGTGATCGGGCGGGCGTGGCGCAGGCTGTTCCAGAAGGCTTCCACCGTCTGGCCGGAGAGAATGCGCCCGGAGGCGTCGGTGACCGTGCCGGAGATCATCACGGGCAGGCGCTCGCCGGTGTCTTCGAACAGTTGGTCGATGGCGAACAGCGCGGCCTTGGCATTGAGCGTGTCGAAGATGGTTTCCACCAGGAACACGTCGGCACCGCCTTCCAGCAGACCCTTGCCCTGCTCGTAGTACGAGTGGCGCAGCTCTTCGAAGGTCACGTTGCGCGCGCCCGGGTCGTTCACGTCCGGCGAGATGCTCGCGGTCTTGGGCGTGGGGCCGAAGGCGCCGGCCACAAAGCGCGGCTTGTCAGGCGTGCTGTACTTGTCGCAGGCCTCGCGCGCCAGCCGGGCCGCAACGACGTTCATCTCGTACGCCAGGTCCGCCATCTTGTAATCTTCCTGGGCCACGCCCGTCGCACCAAATGTATTGGTCTCGATCAGGTCGGCACCGGCGGCCAGGTATTGCTCGTGGATCTCGCTGATGACCTGCGGGCGGCTCAGCAGCAGCAGTTCGTTATTGCCCTTGACGTCGACATGGTGCCCGGCGAAACGCTCGCCGCGGTAATCCGCCTCGGTCAGCTTGTAGCGCTGGATCATGGTGCCCATGGCACCATCCAGGATCAGGATGCGCTCGCGCAGCAGGGCCGGCAGGTTGGCCGCCCGGGTGTAGGGACGCGCGGGAGGAAGCGAGGCGGAACGTGGGGCGGCGCTCATGTGGGGCTCGACAGCAAGGGAAAAGACTGCGATTTTATCAGTTACATCAATGGTTTGCGGAATAACGGCAGCATCCGGGCGGTGCAGCCAACGGCGCCCGCGGGTTGCCGCGCGGCACCGCCCGGCCCTACACTGGGCACATTCGCCCTCATTCCCATTAACGGAAAGCCTTGCCCATGCAACACCTCAGCCCCGGCGACGCCCAAACGCTCCTCAGCGAGTCGCCCGATGCGCTCTTCATCGATTGCCGCAGCGAAATGGAGTACCTCTTCGTCGGGCACCCCAAGGGGGCACACAACGTGCCCTGGAACGATGGCCCCGACTGGGAGGTGAACCCGCATTTCGTGCAGTCGGTGAAGAAGCTCGCTGGCCAGGCATCGGCGCGCCCGGTGCTGCTGATCTGCCGCAGCGGCAACCGCTCGACGGCCGCCGCGCGGGCCCTGGAGGGCGCCGGGTTCTCTACCGTCTACAACGTGCTGCATGGCTTCGAGGGCGACCTCGACGCCGAGCGCCACCGCAATACGCTCAACGGCTGGCGCCATGCCGGGCTGCCCTGGGAGCAGTATTAACAGTAATGAATGACCGGAAGCTGGCCAGGAACAGGGGCCGGGAACAGATCCTGAAAGCACAAAGCCTGATAGCAAGAAGCCCGCGCACTGCGCGGGCTTCTTGCTATTTCCTCTATGGCTTGGCTTGCCGGCCCGTCACGCGACGCAAAGCTGGCAAAGGCAACCGCGGAGCCTAGTGCATCACTAGCGGGTGAATCATCACTGTATCGAACTTGCCAAGGAAATCATCCACCTCTTCCACCGACGGCTCGCTTTCGATCAGACGCGTCACGTCCGCGCGAAAGCTCTCGGCCATCTGGCCACCGAGGAAAATCTCGCGTTTCAGGTTCTTGTCCACGATTTCATAGCCGCCAGAGGCAAGAGGCGCATGCTCGACATCCGCACCAAACTCGACAATGCAGTAATTGTCGCTGTTGTAGATCATTTGCATGGCATACCTCCTGGCTGTCATGGGTCAAGCGGCGGGCGACTGATTATTTCGAAAACCGGCACACTGGCCGGTTGCCCTCCGCGATTTCACCTCCAAGCTGAGGGTGTTTGCCGTGTTTTCAAGTTCTGCTTCGGCAAACCGCAGGTATTAAGCGTTCCCTCACTACATTGGGCAACGGCCATCCCAGCAAGTTCTTGAGTTTGGTGGGAAAGCTATCGCCCACTGTTCCGCCCTGAGCGCCAAGGTTCGTCTCAGGGTACATCGCACTGTGCGCCGCAAGCCGCATTGCCAAGGAAAGCATCCAGCACGCAATGAAAGCGGTCCGCCTGCTCGATATGGGCAAGGTGCGCGGCGTGAGGCAGGATTTCGAGCCGGGCACCGGGAATGGCGGCGGCAATCTCGCTTGCCATCGCCGGCGGCGCCCCCAGGTCTTCCTCGCCGGCCACTACCAGGGTAGGACAATGAATCCGCGAAATCGCCCCGGCGAGGTCAAATGCCATGATGGCCTGGCTGGTTCCGACGTAACCGTGCACGGGCGTGGCCAGCAGCATCTCGCGCACGCGGGCTACCTCCTGCGGATGCGCCCCCCCGAATGCCGCGCTGAACCAGCGCTGCATGGTGCTGTCGGCAACGCCCGCCATGCCGTGCGCTTCCACATGGCCGATGCGCTCATGCCACATCGGGTGGCCATCCAGCGGCGTGCGGTTGACGGTCGCGACCAGGGTCAGTGACAGCAAACGCTCGGGATGGCGCACGGCCGCGGTCTGGCCGATCATGCCGCCTACCGAGACCCCGACGAAATGCGCGGCCGGCACCTCCAGCACATCCATCAGGCAGGCCACGTCGTCGGCCAGGCGGATCATCGAGTAGGCGCCGATCGGCGCATCGCTCTGGCCGTGCCCGCGCAGGTCGTAGCGCAGCACGCGATAGCGCGGCGCCAGGTGGCGCGCCGTGGCATCCCACAAGGTGTGATTGGCGCCCAGCGCATGCGCCAGGACTACCCAGGGGCCGTCGCCCCCGTCGATGCGCACATGCAGGCTGATATCGCCCACGCGCACGCGGCGGGTCTCGGATGGTGGCAGGGTGGCGCTCATGACGGGTCTCCGGTTGTTGGTGAAAACACGGTGAACCACAGCGGCGGCCGATGCCGCGGCATGCGGACGGGCTTAAGACGGCCTCAAGACAGCTAGCAGGCTCAGCGCAGCGGCTCGCTGTCGCGATAGACGAGCTCGATCTGCGTGCCGTCAGGCTCCGTCTGCCGCAGCTTCACAGGCATCCACTGCAGCGACTGCGCCAGCCACACTTCCACGCGCCGGCGATCATTGGCATGGCGCGGCAGCCGCACGAAATGCTTGGCCCGCACCGCGCCATGGCCGGTATCCACGTCCTCTTCCCCCACATACTGCACCTGCATGGGCTCCAGGTCACGCGTATCCGCCACCTCGAAGGTTTCCGTCACGCCCGGCGTGGCGTAGCGCTGCGGATTGCCCCGCACAAGCCCCACCAGTTGCAGGAACACGCTGAAACGGTCCTGGCCCGCGGCCGGCAACGGCTCCTGCTTGCCGCGCCCCTCGAAGACGAGCGTGCCGGCGGCACGATCGAAGCGAGCCGCCTCGACGCGGTTACGGCGGCTCTCCTCATAGCGCTCTGGCGCGAGGCCGCGCTCGTTGAGCGCGCCGGTGCTGTGAAAGGCGAAGCGGAACCACAACACCCGTGTCTCCACCGCAAGTTGGTAGTGCGCGCCGTCTTGCTGCCAGCGGATCAGGCCATCCGGGTTCTGCACGCCATTGACGAAGCTGGCGTAGTGCAGCAGCGTGGATGGGGGCGCCGAGTAGCGGACGTTGTCAGGGGGCGCCGCGGCCTGCGCGGCCGCCGGCGCGGATGCGGGCGCCGCACTGCTCCCGGCGCCACCAGCGGCGCTCGCCATGGAAGGGCCGGCGCCAGGCGTGGCAAGCAGCGCTGGCGCCTCAGGGGTGGCGGGTGCTTCAACCGGGGGCTCAGGCGTGGGTGTGGGCTCGGCGCGCGCCGCCGGGGGCCGCTTTGGTGCGGCCGGGGCCGGGCGTGGCGGCGCTACGGGTACCGGTGGCGCCGGCGGCGGCAGCAGGATGGCTTCGAGCGGCGGCGGCGCGGTCGGGTCCCGCGGGAGCCCGGGCATATGCAGCAGGCCCAGCACCGCCAGCAGGTGGGCGGCCAGCACCAGCGCAAGCGCCGCCGCCCAGCGCAGGCGGCGCGAGGTAGGCTTACGGGGAAGGGCCGTTCGGCCCGCTCGTCGGGCTGCCACCAAGATAACCAAGCTCCGAAGAAATCTGCCGGGCAATATCGCGTACATGACGGTCGACCGCACCGCCCCATTCTGCATCGAATACGCTCTGCGCGCCCAGCACGATCAGCGCCATCGCCACGTGGCCGTTGGCGTCGAACACCGGCATCGAAAACGCATTGATGCCCGGCAGCACGCCGCCTTTGACGCGCGCCGCGCCATGGGCGCGAACGTCGTCGCAGACCACGTCATAGTCGGCCAGCGAGCGCGGCAGGTCCGGAATATCGTCATGGCCGCGCTCCGCCAGTTCCCGTTCGACCAGCGGCCGCGTCTGTTGTTTCGGCAGGTAGGCGCCGTACAGCCTGCCAGTGGCAGAGTTGAGCATGGGCATCACGTCGCCCAAGCGCAGGCTGACCGTGACCGGGTGGCTGGATTCTTCCCAGTGCACGATGGTCGGGCCGTGGTTGCCCCAGACAGCGATGCCAATGGTCTGGTCCATCTCGTCGCGCAATTGCGACAGGATCGGGCGGGCCTTCTTGACCGGATCGAGCCGATTGAGGCCGGCGAGGCCCAGTTGCAGTGCGAACGGCCCGAGATCGTAGCGCCCGCCAACCGGGTCCTGCACCACCACGCCGAGCCGCTGGAAGCTGACCAGGTAGCGATGCGCCTTGGCCGGATTCATGTCGGCGGCGGCGGCGAGGTCGCGCAGCATCATGGCGCGCGGCGATGCCGCCAGCGCCTGCAGCAGCTTGAAGCCGACCTCGATCGACTGGATGCCGGAACGCAGCTTGGAATCGTCTTCTTCAAGTTCGGTCATGCGGCAACGGGAGGCAAGAAATTGGAAAAGAAGTGCATCAGTCACACATACCGGCTACGCGCGCGCAAAGCAATCATGCAGTCCAGTCCATGAATTTACTATAGCGAAATCGATTTACCAATTTTTAAACCGTCGGTAGACTTTGAGCGCACCTTTGAGCGCACATATACAGGTCGGGGCGAATCGATATCTTCGGCACCGGCCAATACCGGCGCGGGCATGCCGCCATGCAATCCAGATGGCGCGGCGCCGCCGCTTTCTACAGGAGACGAAGATGACCCGCCTTTCCCCCTTCGGCCAACGCCTCGCCCTGCAAGCATGGCGTGCCTGCGCGGCGCCGCTGCTAGCCGCGCTGACGCTGAGCGCCTCCGCGTTTCAGCCCGCCTGCGCCGCCGACAACTGGCCTACCCAGCCGATCCGCTGGGTCGTGCCCTATCCGGCGGGAGGCGGCACCGACGTAGTGGCGCGCACGCTGGGCCAGGCCATCACGCCGGCGCTAGGCCAGCAGGTGGTGATCGACAACCGTCCGGGCGCGGCCACCATCGTCGGCGCCGACGCGGTGGCGCACAGCAAGCCCGATGGCTACACGCTGCTGACCGCCGATACCGCCACCCTGGCGGCCAATCCGTCGCTGTATAAGAAGCTGCCCTACAACGCCGACAAGGACTTCGTGCATGTAGGGATGGTGGCGCGCTTTCCGCTGATCCTGGTGGCAACGCCGAACTTCCCGGCGCGCACGCTCAAGGAAGCCATCGAATACGTGCAGAAGAACCCCGGCAAGGTGAATTTCGCCTCGCCGGGCGCGGGCAGCCCGCACCACCTGGCCATGGAGCTGTTCATGGACCAGACCAAGAGCAGGATGACCCACGTGCCCTACAAGGGCGCCGCGCCGGCGGTGCAGGACCTGCTCGCCGGCCAGGTCGAACTGATGTTCCTTGACCTCGCCTCCGGCCAGCAGAACGTGGCGGCCGGGAAGGTGCGCGCGCTGGGCGTGGCCACGCCCAAGCGCTTGACTGCGCTGCCCTCGGTGCCGACGGTGGCCGAAGCCGGCGTGCCCGGCTTCGAAGCCTATGCCTGGCAAGGCGTGGTGGCGCCGGCCGGCACCCCCAAGCCGGTAGTGACCCGCCTGAACGCCGAGCTGGTGAAGGCGCTCAAGAGCGCCGATGTGCAGAAACGCTTCGAAGGCATCGGCGTGGAGCCGGTCTCCAGCACGCCCGAGGAATTCGCGCAGTACGCGCATGCCGAAGCCGAGCGCTGGGGCAAGCTGATCAAGGCCAAGGGCATCACGGTAGACTAGCGGGCTGCTTTTTCTGCTTTTTCCGCTTGATCTGCTTTTTTCCTAACGCACCGCATACATGAAACTCGCCACCCTCAAGGACGGCTCGCGCGACGGCCAGCTCGTGGTTGTCTCGCGCGACCTGAAGACCGCCCACTACGTCAACGATGTCGCCGGCAAGCTCCAGACCGTGCTGGATGACTGGAACTTCTACGCGCCGCAGCTGCAGGACGTCTACGATGCCCTGAACGCGGGCCGCGCGCGCCACCCCTTCGCCTTCGACCCCAGGGCATGCATGGCACCGCTGCCGCGCGCCTACCAGTGGGCCGACGGCTCCGCCTACGTCAACCACGTGGAACTGGTGCGCCGCGCGCGCGGCGCCGAGATGCCGCCGGAATTCTGGACCGATCCGCTCATGTACCAGGGCGGCTCCGACGACATGATCGGCCCGCATGACGATATCGTGTGCGCCAGCGAAGCCTTCGGCATCGACTTCGAGGCCGAGGTCGCCGTCATCACCGGCGACGTGAAGATGGGCGCCAAGCCCGAGCAGGCCGCCGACGCCATCCGGCTGATCATGCTGGCCAACGATGTATCCCTGCGCAACCTGATCCCCGCCGAGCTGGGCAAGGGCTTCGGCTTCTTCCAGAGCAAGCCGGCTACCGCCTTCTCGCCGGTGGCGGTCACGCCCGACGAACTGGGCGAAGCCTGGCGCGAGCGCCGCGTGCACCTGCCGATGACCGTCCACTGGAATAGCAAGAAGGTGGGTGCGCCCGACTGCGGCACCGACATGGTGTTCGATTTCGGCCAGCTCATCGCCCATATCTGCAAGACGCGCAATGTGCGCGCAGGCAGCATCGTCGGCTCCGGCACCATCTCCAACGTCGACCGCAGCAAGGGCTACTGCTGCATCGCCGAGAAGCGCATGCTGGAGATCATCGACGGCGGCCAGCCGGTCACGGGCTTCATGAAGTTCGGCGACGCGGTCAAGATCGAGATGTTCGATGCGCAAGGCCGCTCGGTGTTCGGCGCGATCGACCAGCTGGTGTCGGCGAAGGGCTGAGGCTGAGGCTATAGGGAGCGCCGCGGGCCACGCTGTTTGCCGCTGGCCGCGCGGCGATGGGAGTGCTTATAATTGACCGACCGAACGGTTGGCTAATTGCCGTCGACTGCGCCAGGCAGCCACCGGCGGCGACCCGGGCCGTTTTTCGCGGCCCGGCCCCCACGCGTCACCAAGGAATGGCCCCGGCCATCGCTGCCCCATGACCGCAATCCCTCCGCAAGCGCCCACGCCTTCGTCCACCCCGCTAGCGTCCGGCACGGACAACGTGGACGACGCGCCGTTGTCGCCACGCTACGACCGCTACCAGGCACTGACCCTGCGCCGGCATGGCCCCATCCTCGAGATCGTGATGGGTGCGCAACAGTCCGCCAACCGCAAGCTGGCCACAGCCGATGCCAGTATGCACCGCGAGCTGGCGGAGATCTGGCGCGACGTGTCGGCCGATCCGGACGTGCGCGTGGCGCTGATCCGCGGCGAAGGCAAAGGCTTTTCGGCCGGCGGCGACCTGTCCCTGGTGGAAGACATGGCCAACGATTTCGCCACCCGCACCCGCGTGTGGCACGAGGCCCGGGACCTGGTCTACAACGTGATCAATTGCGACAAGCCGATCGTGTCGGCCATGCACGGCCCGGCGGTCGGCGCTGGGCTGGTGGCTGGCCTGCTGGCCGATATCTCGATCGCGGCCAGGACCGCGCGCATTGTCGATGGCCATACACGCCTGGGCGTGGCGGCGGGCGACCATGCCGCAATCGTGTGGCCCCTGCTGTGCGGGATGGCCAAGGCCAAGTACTATCTGATGCTGTGCGAGTCGGTGAGCGGCGAAGAGGCCGAGCGCATCGGGCTGGTGTCGCTGACCGTGGACGAAGCGGAACTGGTCGAGCGCGCCTTCGACGTGGCGCGCCGGCTGGCGGCCGGGTCGCAGACGGCGATCCGCTGGACCAAGTACGCGCTGAATAACTGGCTGCGCATGGCGGGCCCCTCGTTCGATGCCTCGCTGGCACTGGAATTCATGGGCTTTGCCGGCCCCGATGTGCAGGAAGGCGTAGCCAGCCTGCGGCAAAAGCGGCCGCCGCAGTTCGAGTAACGCAGGTAGTTCCGATCAATGCAGTTCCGCAGCCGGCGCCGCCGGCTGCCGACCCCCGGAGGCGAGACCATGTTCGGCCAGATTCCAGATTTCACCAACGGCTTCGAGTTCCTGCGCAAGATGTGGGGCAGTGCCGCCGGCATGCCCGGCGGCCTGATGCCTGGCCTGCAGGCCATGACCCCACCGATGAACCTGGAGGACGTCGACAAGCGCATCCATGACCTCAAGGCCGTGGAAGGCTGGCTGCAGCTCAACACCAACCTGCTGCGCACTACCATCCAGGGCCTGGAAGTGCAGCGCGCCACGCTGGTGGCGCTGCAGACCATCGGCACCGCGCTCTCGCCGGAGGCGATGCAAAGCGCGATGGAAAACGTGGCGCGCGCGGCCAACTCGCCCAGCGCGGCACCCTACCAGCAACCCGCCGAGCCCCCTGCGGCCAAGCGCGTCTGGCCCGAGCCCACGGTCGAGGAAAACGAGGACGAGGAAGACAACGGCCCCGATGCGCCCGAAGCTGGCCAGGCGCAAGAGCCGGCCGCAGCATCCGGCCACGCTGCCGGCCCGGGTGACGTCACCCCGCCGGATGCCAGCCTGTGGTGGGATGTGCTGCAGCAGCAGTTCAACCAGATCGCCAGCAGCGCCGCCACCGCCAGCATGTCGCCGTTTGGAAATCTCGGCAACTTGGGCGCCTTTGGCATGCCTGGCACGGCCGCGCCGCAAGCCGCTCCCGCCCCCGCCGCCAAGCCCGAAGGCAAGGCGCCGGCCAGCAAGGCCAGGCCGGCCCACAAGCCGGCCAGCAAGGCAGCCGGCACCAAGGCCGGGGCCAAGCCGGCCGCCAAACCCGCGCCCAAGGCCACGCGTCCGGCCAGCAAGAAATCCGCGGCGGCCAAGCCCGCCGAGCCGCAAGGCAGCGCCAACGGCTCGACCGATACTTCCGGCGAGCCGTCCTGAGCCTGAGCCGCATCTGAGCCACGCGACGCCAGGGGAACCCCGTGATCCAACTTTGGAGCCGACGCCTGCGGTGAAGACCACCTCGCTGATCATGATGGGTGGCGGTGCCCGCGCCGCCTACCAGGCCGGTGTGTTGCGCGGCCTCGCACGCATCGCCGCGCAGCACGGCCGCGATCGTGGCCGCATTCCCTTCGACATCATTTGCGGCACGTCGGCCGGCGCCATCAACGGCGCCGGCATGGCGATCAACGCGGCCAACTTCCGCGCCGCGGCCGATAGCCTGGCCGCGTTGTGGAGCGGCATCCATGCCGAGGATGTTTACCGCACCGGCATCGTCGGCGTGGGTGCATCCGGCGCGCGGTGGCTCTCCGCGCTGGCCTTCGGCTGGGCCATCCGGCGCGCGCCGCGGGCGCTGTTCGACAACGCGCCGCTGGGCGGCCTGCTCAGCGAGCTGTTCGACCCCGAGCGCGTGCAGGCCAGCCTGGACGCCGGCGACCTCCAGGCCTTTGCCGTGACGGCGCTGTCCTATACCACCGGGCGCCACGTCACTTTCTACCAGTCACACCGCCGCATCCATCCGTGGCGCCGCAGCCAGCGGCTGGCCGTGGAAGCCAGGATCGGCGTGGACCACCTCCTGGCGTCCTCCTCTATCCCCTTCCTGTTCCCCGCGCTGCCGCTGGAGCTCGAAGGCCACCATGAGTGGTTCGGCGACGGCACCATGCGCCAGATGTCGCCCTTGTCGCCGGCCATCCACCTGGGCGCATCTCGCATCCTGGCCATCGGCGCGGCCTCCCGCCAGCGTCCCGGCTGGTTCGACACCGTGCCGGCCGGCGGCTACCCGTCGCTGGCGCAGGTAGGCGGCCAGGCCCTGGCCAGCATCTTCCTCGACGGCCTCTCCGCTGACCTGGAACGGCTGCAGCATATCAACAGCCTGCTCTCGCGCATGCCGGAGATCGCCAACGACAGCGAAGGCTGGCGCCCGGTGCAGGTGATGACGATCTCGCCCAGCGAGCCCATCGAATCCATTGCCGCGACGCATGTGCAACAGCTGCCCCGCACCGTGCGCGCCCTGCTGACGCCGTTGGGCGGCACAGAAGCGCGCGGCGCCGCCTTTGCCAGCTACCTGCTGTTCGAGCCCGAGTTCACCCAGGCCCTGATCGACCTGGGCGAGAAAGACGCCCTGGCGCAACAGCATGAACTCGCGGCGTTCCTCTATGACGTCATCCCGCCCGATTATGGCAACGACACGAACGCAACGCCCGCACGGACGGTTACACTTGATGTCGAACCACCCGCCGGTGTGACGGCCTGACTTATGACCGCAACAGGTTTGCCGCATCGCCGGACCTCGTGCAGAGCAACGCATACTGCTCTTTTTCGCACCAGTAAAAGCAAGGAAAGGCGCGATATTCGCCCATAAATTGGGCATCGTGCAGGTTCAGCCGCAAACACCCCCTTCTTTTGCGCTTAAAAAGCGCATTGGGAATAATTCGCATCTGGTAGAATCTGCCCGTAATTTCAAAGGCTTACCATGCTCTACCCCGAACTGTTCAAATCGCTGGAAGCGGTACGTTGGCACATGGACAAGGACATCCCCTGGGATTCCTTCGATCCGAGCCTGCTCACTGACGACCAGGCCAAGACGATCCGCATGAATGCCATCACGGAATGGTCGGCCCTGCCCGCCACCGAGATGTTCCTGCGCGACAACCGCCACGATTCCGACTTTTCGGCCTTCATGAGCATCTGGTTCTTTGAAGAGCAGAAGCATTCGCTGGTGTTGATGGAATACCTGCGCCGCTTCCGCCCGGACCTGGTGCCGACCGAAGAAGAGCTGCACGCCGTGCGCTTCGAGTTCGACCCGGCCCCGCCGCTGGAAACCCTGATGCTGCATTTCTGCGGCGAGATCCGCCTCAACCACTGGTACCGCCGTGCGGCCGAATGGCACACCGAGCCGGTGATCAAGCAGATCTACCGCACCCTGTCGCAGGATGAAGCCCGCCACGGCGGCGCCTACCTGCGCTACATGAAGAAATACCTGAACCAGTTCGGCGACAGCGCCCGCTCGGCCTTCGCCAAGATCGGCGTGCTGATGGCCTCCGCCCGCCGCACTGAAAAGCCGCTGCACCCAACCAACCTGCACGTCAACAAGGCGTTGTTCCCCAACGACACCATCCAGTCGCGCCTGCCGGACCCGGACTGGCTCGAGCACTGGCTCGACGAGCAGATCCGCTTCGACGAAGGCTGGGAGAAGAAGGTGATCGAGCGGATCCTGCACAATATGTCGCTGCTGTTCGAGCGCACTTTCGAGACCGTGCAGGATTTGAACCGATATCGGAAGGAATTGAATGTGCGGTTGCAGGCGGCGGGTGATGCGCAGCCGGCGCAGGCATAAGGTTGGTTTTTTGGCTGGGGGTGTAGTTTTGGCGCCTTCGGCGGGACGGGCCCCATCGGATGATGGGGTTTTGTTTTTTTTGGGGTGTTGGGTTGTGGCTGCAACGGCTTAACGTCAACTTCAACAGCAGTTTCACCACCCCTGCGGGGCGGCGACCTACTTTTTTGTCTTGCCAAAAAAGTAGGCAAAAAAGGCGCGCCGGA
>NZ_JBXAOE010000059.1:0-21344 GCF_058802485.1 Cupriavidus sp. GW822-FHT02D05
GCCCAGATGCGCCTGCTCTACACCACCGCCCTCTATCACGACTATGTCGCGCAGGAAATCCCCCTGCCTGAACTGGATATGGCTGCCTGAAGCAGCCGCCAGATCGTGCGATGACGCGCGGCCGGTGCGCATCCGCCCGGCCGCCCCTGACAGACCAGACCGCTTGCGGAAACGTTGTATGCCTAAAGTCGTATTTCACAAGAACGGCCAGACCTTCGAGGATGAGGTCAAGCCCAGCACCAACCTGGTGGTGCGCGCCGGGATCAAGCAGTTTCCGTATCCGAACCTGCGCTACGAGTGCGGCATGGGCAAGTGCTCCAAATGCGCGTGCCGCGTGATCGCCGGCGCCGAGCACCTGCCGCCGCCGAACTGGAAGGAAAAGAAGCAGCTCGGAGAACGGCTGGAGCAAGGCTATCGCCTGACCTGCCAGATCTGGCTGGAGCATGACATCGAGCTGATCCAGGATGAACTGCCAGTGCAAAGCGCAGCCACCGCCAGCGGCGGGGCCAATGTCCTGCAAGCCAGCGTCCCGGGCAACGCGCAGTAATCCATCAGCACCCACCAGGCAGCGCAGTCATGTACGTAATACTCAGCAGCAAGCCGGGGCAGTTTCGCACCGAACTGGTAGAGGGGCTGGTGGCCGTCGAGGCTTACGACTATCTCTTCTACGGCCGCAGGACGGCGCACTTCGTCATCGCCGAAATAGCGCACCCGGTAAAGGTGAAGGTTGTGGAGGAGTTCGGCGAAGACGTCGATGCCGCGAGCCGCCCGGCCCCCACCATCAACTACGTGCCCTCCAAGTTTCTCGAGCAGTTCGACACGCTGCAGGGCGCACGCGACGAGCTCACGCGCCTGGCCACCTTCGGCAGCATGGACATCACGCTGGTCAAGCGTGATGTCCATGCGCGTGACTGGCGAGCGACCGACTGAATCCACCGAGTATGACCGGCACAGCGCCGGGCAGCCCCCTCATGCCATCGGACCGTTTCCATGATTGAAATCACCTTTGTCAGCAACGACGGCAAGGTCGTCAGCGCCCCCGAGAACAGCAACCTGCTGCGCGTTTCCCTGCGCGAGAAAGGCGGCATCCCCTTCAAGTGCGGCGGCGGCCTGTGCGGCACCTGCAAGTGCAAGATCGAGCGCGGGCTCGAGTTCACCGACGCCATCAAGCCAAAAGAGCGCAAGCACCTGTCGGAGGCGCAATTTGGCGAGGGCTACCGCATGGCCTGCCAGACCTTCGTCACCGGCGACATCGCCGTGTCCTGGGAAGCCCAGGCGAGCCCGGCCAAGGCTGCCGTTCCGGTCACCGGGACGGTGGCCGGAGCTGCGGCCGAATAGGTCCGCGGCGCCAGGCCTGCTACGGCGCTGCTTCGGCGCGGACCGGCAGGGCTGGCGGCATCGCCGGCGTGCGCGGTGGCCTTGAGGCGCTGCGTTGCCGCTCACGCACGCCATTGTGTCAAACCCGATTGATCTGATCCTCCTGGAGCGCCACGCATGACAACCACAGCTTGCGCCAGCCGTGCCAACACCACCGAGGGCGTGCGCGCGCCGCACTGCATGGTCGCCACCGGCCACCCGCTCGCTGCCGAGGCCGCGCTGCAGGTGCTGCGTGAAGGTGGCAGCGCCATTGACGCGGCGCTCGCGGCCGATGCCATCCTGGGCGTGGTGGAGCCGATGGCAACGGGCATCGGCGGCGACATGCTGGCGATGATCGTCGAGCCCGACGGCCACGCGGTCAGCTACAACGGCACCGGGCGCGCGCCGGCCGCGTTCCCCATGCATGCGCTGGCGGCCCTTCCCGGGCAGCGCATTCCCGAGCGCCACGCCCTATCGCTGACCACGCCCGGCGCGGTGCGTGGCTGGGAGGACCTGCACCGCCGCTACGGCCGGCTGGAATGGAAACGGCTGTTCGCGCCCGCCATTGCGCTAGCGCGCGACGGCTTTGCGCTCGCGCCGGTAGCCGCGCGGGAATGGGCGCTGTTCGACCGCGTGCTGCACCATGACCCGGTCTGCGCCGCGCTCTATCGCGCCGGCCGCCCACCTGCGTCCGGCGAGACCTTCAGCAATCCGGAGCTGGCCGCCACGCTGGCCGCCATCGCCGCCGAGGGTGCCGATGCGTACTACCTCGGCCAGCCCGCCCAGGCCGCCGAAATGGCGAGCCGCATCGCCGGCGGCGCGCTGGCTGCCGCCGACTTCGCCGCCCACCGGGGCGATTTCTGCACGCCCGTATCCACGGATTTCCGCGGACTGACGGTGCTGGAATGCCCGCCCAATACGCACGGCGTGGCCATCCTGCACGCGCTGGACGAACTCGGCGAACTCGATCCTGCCATGCTGGCCGAGGACGATCCCGCAGCCGTGCTGCGCACGGTGCGGGCCATGGGCCGCGCCATGCAGTACGCCAAGGAAACCGTGGCAGACCCGGCCGGCAACACCGTATGCACCGTGGTGGTGGACCGCGACGGCCTGGCGGTCACGCTGATGACCAGCATCTTCAAGCGCTTCGGCTCGGGCATCGCCGTGCCCGGCTGCGGCTTCGTGCTGCAGAACCGCGGCTTCGGCTTTGCCGGGCCGGGCCATATCAACAGCCCTGCTCCGGCCAAGCGCCCGTATCACACAGTAGTGCCCGGCGCGGCCCTGCGCGGCGGGCGCTTCCACGCGGGCTTCGGCGTGGTGGGCGGGCTGATGCAGCCGCAAGGCCAGTTGCAGTTGCTGGTAAGGCTGGCGGCCTGGCAGCAACCCCTGCAAGCCGCGCTGGATGCCCCTCGCTGGCGGCTGGAATCCGACACCGCCCTGGCCATCGAAGCCGGCATGCCGCCGGCCATCGTGCAAGCCCTGCGCGATGCAGGCTACAGCGATCCCGCCGGCCTTGGCGAACTGGGCGGGCGCAGCGACTTCGGCGGCGCCCAGATCGTCATGCGCAGTGCATGCGGCGACCTGCTCGGCGCATCGGACAAACGCAAGGATGGCATTGCGCTGGGGGAGTAAGCCCTGCCGGCGTTGCCCAAGCCCTACAGCGGAAACCTCTGCATGTAATACGCCTGCCACTCATGCAGGTGCTCCTGCATGGCGCGGCTGGCGGCGTCGCCATCGCGCGCGGCCAGTGCGTCGAGGATCTTGCGGTGCTCGGCCAGCGCCTGTGGAATCAGCTCGGCACGCATGCGCAGCTGGTTGAGGCCGTGGTGCAGCAGGCGGTAGCGCAGGATGTCCTCGCGCAGGCGCTTGCTGCCGCAAGCGTCTGCGATAGCCAGGTGGAAGTTGTCGTCGAAATCGGCCCAGCGCACCAGTGCCTCGGCATCGTCCACGCTGGTGGCGGCGCCGGCATCCATGGCGTCGGCCGCGTCGGACAGCGCCTTGAGCGTGACGCGGTCCAGCTGCGCGGCGGCGATGCGAGCCGCCTCGCTCTCCAGCAGCTTGCGCATATCGAACACCTCGCGGATATCTTCGCGCGAGAAGCGCGCCACCACCGGGCGCCGGTTCGCCTCCTGGGTGATGAGCCCATCCTTGACCAGTTCGCGAATCGCCGTGTGTACCGGCGTGCGGCTGACGCCGAGCTCCTGCGCGAGCCGGATTTCGTTGACCACCTCCCCCGGCTTTAGCTGCCCGCTGATGATGGCCGACAACATGGCCTGGTAGACCCGTTGCGAAAGCGGCTGGTCGTCCTGGTCCGGCGGGAGCGCGGGAAATTCCTGTGACATCTCTGCGATCGACATTTCTGGTGGGAAGAAGGCCCGGCATCGCTGCCCTTTGCGGGCGGTTGGACCGGACTGGCGAAAGCATTATGCAGCAAAGGCCAATGGCTGCGCATTTTTCGCCAGTTGAATGCCAAACCAAATAATTGCATGCATTTTTTTGATTTGGCGTGTAATATCGACTGAATGCTGAGGCTTGCCGCACGGAAACAGCACGACAGAGTGCTCAAAAAACCATATTTCACCGGGATACGGCAAACCAGCAAGTGAGACAGGCAGGGGCGCAGGAGACACCATCCCCATGCCTTCCCCCTTGATTCATCAAGCTCAGACCCATGCCAACAGCCGTGCCCCCACCAAGGTTCGCCGCCGTGCGCATCGTTGCCGACGATCTTTCCGGCGCGTGCGACAGCGTGGCGGCGTTCGCCGGCAATGGCAGCGGCGAAGTGCGGATGCGCGCGCAAGGTGCGGCGGCCGGTGCGGCTTGCGCGGCATGGGACGGGCGGATCCAGGCGCTCGATGCCCACTCGCGGGCACGCCCCGCCGCCGAGGCCGCGCAGGTGTTCGCCCAGGCCTTTGCCGATGGCTTCGGCCCGCTCAGGCCGGATAGCGCAGCGGCCATGGACTGCCTGCATTTCCACAAGCTCGATTCCACGCTGCGCGGCCATATCGGCGCCGAGCTGGTAGCGGCGCGCAACGCCGTTGGGGCCGCTGGCCCGATCTGGGTCTGTCCGGCGTTTCCGGCGCAGGGCCGCACGCTGCGCGAAGGCCGGGCCTACCTGGATGGCAGGCCGCTGTCAGGCACCAGGCTGTGGTCCACGCTGGGCCTTGCCAGCGATCACCTGCCGACGCTGCTCCGCACGGCCGGCCTGCGGGTCAGCGTGCTGACGCTGCCGGCTTTGCGGGCACTAGGCAACGCCGGTGCCGCACCGCTTGGCCTGGATCACGCATGCGACGCACTCGTGTGCGATGCGCAAACCGACGACGATCTCGCGTTGCTGGCCACGCTGATCGCGTCCCGGCCCGGGCCCGTGCTGGCCGCTGGCTCCGCCGGGCTCGCGCGGCAACTGGCCGCGCATGTGGCGATGCCGCCCGCGGAAACAAACCCCGACAGCACACGCGTGGCCGGCGCGACGGCGCCGGCAACCACTGGCCGGCTCGCTGTCATCGGCAGCATGTCGGCGCTTGCCGCCGAACAGGTCCAGGCGCTGTGCGCCACCTGCCTGCCGGTGCCCTGCTCGCCGCGCCTGCTGGTTGACGGCGCGGCATCCACCGCCTGGCTCGCGCAGCGCCAGCAAGCCGCTAACGCGCTGGCGCTGGGCCGCGATGTGGTGATCCACGTCGAAGGCCCGGCCGACCCGGCATTGGACGGCAGCACCTTGTGCGCCGCGCTGGCCCGCTTTGCCGCCCCGCTGGCGCAGGTGGCGACGGGGCTGGTGCTGTCTGGCGGGGAAAGCGCGCGCGCCGTGCTGGAGATGCTGGGCGTGAGCCAGCTCACCAACGTGCGCGCACTGGTGCCCGGCGTGACCAGCGCCCGCGCGCAGCTGCGCGACGCAACGGGCACAGCAGGCTTCGATCACGACAACAATACGGTGCCGGTCTGCATCAAGGCCGGCGCCTTTGGCCAGCGCGACACGCTGCTGGCCTGCATGGCGCACCTGCGCCAGACCACCGCGCCGGCGTCTCCTGCCGATGCCATGCGCGCCAGCCCCACGCATCCGGAGCAGGCCGGCCCTGCCAACACCCGCCTCAGCGAGCCCTCCATGTATCGACCGAGAATTGCCATCACCATGGGTGACGCCGCCGGCGTTGGCCCCGAGATCATCGTCAAGTGCCTGGCCGACGGCACGCTCTATGCGCAATGCCGGCCTTTCGTGGTGGGCGACGCCGCGCGCCTGGAAGACGCCTGCCGCCGCACCGGCACCGCGCTGCGCATCGCGCGGGTGACGGACCCCGACGAAGCCACGTTCGAGCCAGGCACCCTCGCCTGCATCGACCTGGCGCTGATCCCCGCCGACACGCCTTACGGCAAGGTCTCGGCCATCTGCGGCGATGCCGCCTACCGCTATATCGCGCGCGCCGTCGAGTTCGTGCAGGCCGGCATGGTCGATGCGATCTGCACCGCGCCGCTCAACAAGGAGGCCCTGCACCTGGGCGGCCACCGCTACCCCGGCCACACGGAGATGCTGGCCGCGCTCACGGGCACCGAAGAGGTCTCGATGATGCTGCTGGCGCCGAACCTGCGGGTGATCCATGTCACCACGCACATCGGCATCCTGGATGCGGTGGAGAAGATCAACGCTGGCCTGGTCGAGCGCACCATCGCGCGCGGCGTGCAGGCCTTGCAAAAGAGCGGCATCGCCCAGCCGCGCGTGGCGGTGTGCGGCATCAACCCGCACGCCGGCGAGAACGGCTTGTTCGGGCGCGGCGAGGAAGCCGGGAAAATCGCCCCTGCCGTGGCAGCCTGCCGTGCACGCGGCTGGCTGGTGGATGGCCCGCTGCCGGCCGACACGCTCTTCTACCGCGCCACCCGCGGCGACTTCGACCTGGTCGTGGCGATGTATCACGACCAGGGCCACGGGCCGGTCAAGGTGCTGGGGCTGGAAGCCGGCGTCAACGTCACTATCGGCCTGCCGGCGGTGCGCACCTCGGTGGACCACGGCACCGCGTTCGACATTGCCGGCAAGGGCGTGGCCGATCCGCGCAGCATGACCGAAGCCATGCTGCAGGCGATCGCGATGGCGCCAAAGCCGCAGCAAACAGCCTGAAAAAAACCAAAAGAACAAAGGAGACAACCATGCTGCGCAAATGGATCACCCTGCTGGCGGCCGCATCGCTCACCGCGCTGGCGCTGCCGGCCAGCGCCGATGGCCCCGCGCCCTGGCCGCAGCGCCCGGTGCGCGTGGTGGTGCCCTATGCGCCGGGCGGTGCCTCCGACGTGCTGGCCCGCCTGCTCGGCAGCAAGCTGCAGGAGACCTGGAAACAGCCCGTGGTGGTGGAGAACCGCACCGGCGCCGGCGGCAATATCGGCACGGACAACGTCGCCAAAAGCGCGCCCGATGGCTACACCCTGCTGCTGGGCGACCTGTCCAACTTCGTGATCGCGCCGGTGGCCTACAAGAACCTGCCGTACGACGTGATCAAGGATTTCAGCGCGGTGGTCACGCTGACCTACTCGCCCTACATGCTGCTGGTCTCGCCGCAGACCAAGGCGAGCTCGCTCAAGGAGCTCGTGGACTACGCCCGCGCGCATCCGGGCAAGCTCAACTGGGCCACCACCGGCATCGGCAGCGGCCCGCACCTGGCCGGCCTGCAGTTCGCCCGCAAGCTCGGCATCGACTGGCTCTACCTGCCCAACAAGGGCGGCGCGCAGGCCAATCTGGACGTGATGGGCGGGCAGGCCGACCTGATGTTCAACAGCATGGTGGCCAGCGCGTCCTACGTGCGCGGCGGCAAGCTGCGCGTGCTGGCCTTCACCTGCCGCGAGCGTAATCCCGAATGGCCTAACGTGCCGACCGTGGCGGAGGCCGTGCCGGGCTTTACCGCCGGCGGCTGGCAGGGCATGCTCGCGCCCGCTGGCACCCCGCCGGAGGTGATCCGCAAGATCAACGCCGATGTGGTGCGCATCCTGCAGCAGCCCGAGATCCGCCAGCGCCTGGCGCAGCTCGGCGCGGAGCCGGTCGGCAATACGCCCGAAGCCACGCAGGCGTTTGTCCGCGAAGAGAAAACACGCTGGGCCGACCTGATCCGCGAGAGCGGCCTGAAGCTGGACATGTAGGCGCGCACGCCAGCACGCCAGCACGCCAGCACGCCAGTACATGGCCGCACCTTCAACAACCGACCCCCCGGAGACTTTCCATGCAACTTCCCGTCAACGCCTTCAAGCAAGCCATTCTCGCCGACCAGCCGCAGATTGGCCTGTGGTGCTCGCTGTCTTCCTACCAGGTGGTGGAACTGGTGGCGCGCTCGCAATTCGACTGGCTGCTGCTCGACATGGAGCATGCTCCCAATGACATCTCCACCCTGCACACGCAATTGATGGCCACCGAAGGGACCAAGAGCCATCCCGTGGTGCGCCCGCCCTGGAACGACATGCTGTGGATCAAGCGCTGCCTGGATATCGGCGCGCAATCGCTGCTGCTGCCCTATGTGCAAAACGCCGAGGAAGCCGCCAATGCCGTGGCGTGGAGCCGCTTTCCCAAGGGCGGCATGCGCGGTGTGGCCAGCGGCACGCGCGCCGGCGGCTTTGGCCGCATCAAGGATTTCCTGCATAACGTGCAGGAGCAGACCTGCGTGCTGGTGCAGCTCGAATCGATGGAAGCCATCCGCAACGTCGACGCGATCTGCGCGCTGGACGGCGTGGACGGCGTGTTCATCGGCCCGAGCGATCTCTCCGCCGACATGAACCACCTCGGCGACATCCAGCACCCCGAGGTGCAGGAAACCATCGCCACCGCGATCCGCCGCATCCGCGCCAACGGCAAGGCCGCTGGCATTCTCACCACCGAAGCGCAGGGCCAGCAGTACATCGACATGGGCGCGCGCTTTGTCGCGGTGGGGACCGACATGACCCTGCTGCGCCTGGCCACCGACGCGCTGGCGGCGCGCTTCAAACAGGCGCAATAAGCCGGATAAGCCAGAACCGGCCACAACAGGCCCGCACCGCATTTATTTCTCTCCTGGAAGATTCGAGATGTCTGACTTCAAGATGCAATACCGGCGCCTGGGCGCCAGCAACCTGCAGGTGTCCGCCCTGTGCCTGGGCACCATGATGTTTGGCGACCAGACCGACGAGGCCGAGGCCGGCCGCATCGTCGACAGCGCCCGCGCGCATGGCGTCAATTTCATCGATACCGCCGACATGTACAGCCTGGGCGGGTCGGAAACGATGGTGGGCAAGCTGCTGGCGGGCGATCGCCAGGACTGGGTCCTGGCCAGCAAGCTGGGCAACCCGATGCAGGCCGCCCCCAACCACTCGCACTACTCGCGCGTCTGGATCATGCGCGCCGTGGAAGACAGCCTGCGCCGCCTGGCCACGGACTATCTCGACATCCTCTACCTGCACCGCGACTACGCCGGCGAGAACCTCGAAGAAGCCGTGCGCGCCATGGGCGACCTGATCCGCGCCGGCAAGATCCGCTACTGGGCCGTGTCGAACTTCCGCGGCTGGCGCATCGCTGAGATCGCGCGCCTGTGCGACATGCTCAACGTGCCCCGCCCTGCGGTCTGCCAGCCTTACTACAACCTGCTCAACCGCATGCCCGAAGTGGAGATCCTGCCGGCCTGCGAGCATTTCGGGCTGGGCGTGGTGTCCTACAGCCCGATCGCGCGTGGCGTGCTGACGGGCAAGTACCTGCCCGGCCAGCAACCGCCGCGGGACTCGCGCGCCGGCCGGGCGGACCGCCGCATGATGGAGACCGAGTTCCGCGAGGAGTCGCTGGTGATTGCGCAGACGCTGAAGCAGCATGCGCAGGCGCGCGACCTCAAGCTGGGCCAGTTCGCCACCGCCTGGGTGCTCGCCAACCCCATCATCAACTCGGTGATCGCCGGGCCGCGCACGCTGGCCCAGTTCGAGGACTACTTCGGCGCCGTGGGCGTGGCGATCTCACCGCAAGAGGAAGCCTTGGTCGACGCCCTGGTGCGCCCCGGCCATGCGTCCACGCCGGGCTACAGCGACCCCAGCTATCCGCTCACGGGGCGGCCGGTGGCGGTATCGGAAGGCTGATCCCCTTGGGCACTGGCTAAAGCAAAAAGTGCAAAAAGCGCAAAAAGCGCAAAAAGACAGACCTGACCCACCCTGGCAACGGGGGAGGAGACAAGATGACTGCAAGACGATTTCCCGCATTGGCGGCAGCGGCGCTGGCCACGGCCGTCACCGCCCTCGCTTTGGTGCCGGCCGCCGCCCGCGCCGATGACTACCCCAACCGCCCGATCAAGCTGATCGTGCCCTTCCCGCCCGGCGGCGGCAACGACAATGTGGCGCGCCCGATCGCCCAGAAACTGTCCGACGCGCTCGGCCAGCAGGTGATCATCGACAACCGCCCCGGCGCCGGCACCATGATCGGCGCGGAAGCCGCGGCCCATGCCGCGCCGGACGGCTACACGCTGTTCCTCGGCTCGATTGCATCGCACGCCATCAGCCCCAACCTGTATGCGCGGGTGCCCTACGATCCGATCAAGGATTTCGAGCCGGTATCGCTGCTGGCGTCGGCGCCGACGCTGCTGGTGGTCAACACGCATACGCCCTACAAGACCTTGAAGGATGTGCTGGTGGCCGCCAAGGCCAGCCCCGGCAAGCTGACTTACGGCTCCGCCGGCAGCGGCACGCCGCCGCACCTGTCCGGCGAGATCTTTCGCGGCCAGGCCGGGATCGACCTGCTGCATGTGCCCTACAAGGGAGGATCGGGGCTGCTGCCTGATGTGATCGCGGGCCGGGTCGACATGATCTTCGATACCGCGGCATCCGCCATGCCCCACGTGCGCAGCGGCAACCTGCGCGCCATCGCCATTGCCCGCGCCACGCGCCAGCCGGACCTGCCGGATGTGCCCACCTTCGCCGAACAAGGGTTTCCCAAGTTCCAGACCTCAGGCTGGTACGGCATCCTGGCGCCCGCGAAGACGCCCAAGCCGGTGATCGACAAGCTCTACGCCGCGTTGCAGAAAGCCATGGTGCAGCCGGAGGTGACAAGCCGGCTGAAGACGCTCGGGGTGGATCCCATCGTCAGTACCCCGCAGGAGTTCGGCACCTTTATCCGCGCGGAGCTGGACAAGTACAAGCAGGTGATCCGCCAGGCGGATATCAAGGAATGACGGCGTAATCGCACACAAGCACAATCACAATCACAAGCCAGCGAAGGCTGCCTAAGCGGCGGCCTTTTGCACTTCCTTACTTTCTTCCCTTCTCTCTTCCCTGCTCTCCTCCTTGCGCGCTTCCTTGCGCCCCTCCTTGCGCCGCCCATACCAGCCACCAATCACCAGCAACAGCGCCACGGCCACGATATCGCCACCCAGCGCGATCGGCCGCGACGGCCGGCCGCCGGCAATGCCATAGGTAAAGCCCTCGATCACCACCGACACCACCGCGCCAAAGACAAAGCAGAACAAGCTGTGGCGGCCAATCTGCACCACCGGCCCCATCACCGACGCCAGGCGCGCTACCCAGCCCGCGCGGACAGCCAGATAGCACAGCCAGGCCAGCCCGAGGAAACTCACGATGCGCAGCGCCGCCAGGCTCTTCTTGGGCAGCGGGAAAACCATGGCCGGCAGCCACGTGGGCAACCATGGCTCGTACACATGCGGACGCATCCACAGGTAAGCCAGCAGCACGCCGGCCAGCGTCACCGCCACGGCGAGCACCGTCACCACCCAGCGCACCAGCGCCTGGCGCGGCAGGATCACATCGGGGCGCAGGCGCGCCATCAGGCCCAGCCCAAACAGCAGTTGCCACGCGAAGGGGTTGAAGCTCCAGCCGTTGCCATCGCTGCTAGGCAGCAGCGGCGTGAGCATCGGCGCCATCAGCCACAGCAACCCGCTGGCGCCGACAAACGTCAGTGGCACCGCGCGCGCCATGCGGATCGCCAGCGGCGCAAACAGGATGAAGACTGCGTACATCGGCAGCACGTCCGACACAAAAGGCTGCCGCGCCACGCTGAACACCTCAATCAGCGTGCTGAACGGATGCGCCATGAAGATCGGCGCCTCCGTGGACCGGATCGCGGGCGCCGGCACCTTGGCCAGCGCCAGCAACAGGCCGAACACCAGCATCAGCACGCCGGTCAGTACGAACGCCTTGTAGATCTCCCAGCTACGGCGGATCAGGCGGTTCTGCGCGGCGGAGGCACCGTGCCGCGCCTCCATGGCGACGTAGGCCGCCCCTGCCGAATAGCCGGCCAGGAAGACAAAGATCTCCGCCGCATCGAAGAACGCGAAATTGCGGATGGTGTAATCGGCCAGCACGCTGCCGTTCACATGGTCAACCACGATGAAAATCAGCGCGATGCCGCGAATCAGGTCAACCTCAGTTCTACGCTGGGTTTCGTTCATGGACAAAAGCAACTCCTGCAATACCTGGCAATCCGGGCGCCCCGACAAAGCGTCCGGATGTCTCCGAGGCCACTTATCAGTGGCCTCTGTTTATTCAATGTGAGCAAAACCGCACCCAGGGGAGGCGATCTGGCGCCCGGCAGGCTGCCGGAGCACCTTGGCTTTGTCCCGGATTTCCTGAAAAAGTGCGATGGGGCACGCTCGCAGCCCAAAGACGGCAAAACGCCCGGCAGCGCGACGCCCGGGCGTGATGATACGGTATATTGGGGATTACCCTAGGAAGAGGTCGCCAGGGATTGGAAAGGAAAAAGCAAGCGGGCCTTGTTGCGGCCCCGGTCAGCGAATTCCTGGCTCCCGTTCGATGATGGGCGCCAGCGCGCCAGCACCCTGCCGCGGCGCTCGCGCGCGGCAGGATGGCATTGCCAATGCCTATTGCGCCGTGGCACCCGAAGACACAGCGGCGCTTGTGGCCGTTGTCATCTGCTCCATAAACAACGCCGCGCGCAGTTTCGAGGTTGCAGCCCGCGTGCTCGCGTCCACCGACTTCATCAGGTTGCTATATTCCGGCGCGTCATCCCATTCGCCGGTCACGGGCGTGTTGACTGTCACCGGCTCGTACCATTGCAGCCGATTGGTATGCAGATCGATCAACTGCCCCACCAGCGATACATAGCCCTCCGGCGCTCCCAGCGGCATGAAACCATAGTAGCTGCGCGAAGTGCCCAGCCAGCGCGACGCCACCAGCAGCAACCGATCCGCGCCATACTGCTTAGCCAAAGGCCGGTAGTCCATCTCCGCAATACCGTCACCGGAACCTTCCGTGAACTTCTTCAACTGCTCCGTATCCACGGGAGCCGCCACCAGCACGACCTTGACCTGGCGGGACTCCAGCCCCTTCGCCAGTTCCTGCGGCAGCCCCTTTACCAGCGAGAAGTCTTGCCGCTGCAAACGCTCCACGATTGCCTGTGCATTGGCCTTGTTGATGGCGTAGTCAAGGATCCCCTGCGCCCCGATCATGTTCTGGTTAGGTTCTGGCAGCTTTTGCACTGCCACCGCGACCGTGCTCGTCCGATCATCAAAGAGCTTCGCGGAAGCAGGAATTGGCTTCTGCACGACCGCACAACCAGCCAACGAACACAACGCCAGGAACAGCCCGGCAAGACGGATACGACCCATGATTCTCCTGTTTTATCTAAGCCACAACTTACGGGGGCGATAAGCACGCCGCTGCCCCGCTTGGATAACGGCGGGAAACCAACTGCCCAATACCCCACCGAAGTCTGGCTTGACGGCTACCGCGCTCACTCGATCGCCCTTGCGGCTAGTTTGGGGAGCGCTGCGCTGGTTTTCCCCGGCACTCGCAAAACAGAAATTAATTCAATTACCAATAAATAATAACTTAATTATATTAAATTATTATTTTTGAAAATTCATTTAATAAATAGACACCCAGACCTACACCGCCAAATGTCTCGGTCGTTTACGAATGACTGTCGTTGCTTAGTTTTCCCCTACGGCCGCCCTCACCCAATCACCTCCCCCGCCAACTCCGTCTCCAGCCAGGCCCGGAACCGCTCCACCCCGGGCCGCACCACGCTGGACGTCACGATCTGATAGGTCGGCCCGTCAGCCACATGCTTTGGCAGCACCACCTGCAACTGCCCGCTCTTGAGCATCGGCAACACCATCGGCGTACGCCCTATCGCAATGCCCGCCTGTTGCGCGGCGGCATTCAGCACGTGCGCGTACTGCGAGAAGTACAGGCATGCCTGCTTGGACGAGCGCATCAGCCCGAGGCGCTGATACCACTGCGTCCATGACATCCAGTCAAAGCGGGCGCCGGGGTCATGGAACACCAGCAGCGGCGTATCGAGTATCTGCCGGGCGTCGGCAATGCGCGCGGCCACGGCAGGCGCGGCGACCAGCATCAGGCGCTCCTGCAGCAGCGGGCGCGGACCGTCGGGGTCCAGGGGCTGTGTGTTGAGACGGATGGCGAGGTCGATGCCCTCGCGCTCCAGGTTGAGCATGGGCTCGGAAGCATCGATGCGCACGTCGATGCCGGGCTCGGCGGCCTGGAAGCGGGCGAGCTTGGGCACCAGCCAGAGCGACGCGAAGGACGGCGTGGTGGTGACGGCGATGGATATGCGGTCAACGGCGAGCAGGCGGTCGATGGCCGCGCCGAGCTGGCCGATGGACAGGCGCGCCGCCTCGTAAAGCTGGCGGCCTTCCGGGGTCAGGCTCAGGCCTTTGCCGCCGCGCAGGAAGAGCGCGGTGCCGAGCACGTCTTCGAGGCTCTTGACCTGTTTGCTGACGGCGGACTGGGTGATGAAGAGTTCTTCGGCGGCGGCGGTGAAGCTGAGGTGGCGTGCGGCGGATTCGAAGCCGCGCAGGGCTTCAAGCGACATGGCGCGCAGCGCATTGGTGGAGGCTCGGCTCAGGATTGACATGACAGCCAGGCATACCCTTCATGAAAAGGCTTCCGGGCAGCGTTGGCTGTTCCCCGCAAGAATGCAAGCACCGTTGCAGAAATTGGCGGGCTAGCCAGGAGGCGATCGTGAGCACAAGACAAGGCAATTGGATCCTCGGCCCGGATGCGCTGCGGATCCCGCTCGGGTTGGGATCTTACCTGATCTGCGTGGAGGGCATCGTGTGGCTCACGCAGCAGTCGGCCATGCTGGAGGCGGCTTGCCGCGACACGGTACTGGTGAGCGGCGAGCGCTTTTGCGCCAGGCAGAAGGCCATTGTCTTTGTCTCCGGCTTTCGCGGCCACCCGGCGCGCATCGCCGTTCGGACAATCGACTAACCGCACCGGCAAGCCTTGCAAACAATCAGGACAACAAAACAACAAGACAACCAGTACCTACCGAAGATGAACAGCCTATCCGACATGACCAACGCAAACGACTTGGTGTGCTATGAACGATCCGGCCAGCATGCACTGCTGGTGCTGAACCGCCCCGACAAGCTCAATGCCCTGAGCTACGCGCTGATCGACGCGCTGATGGTCCGGCTCGATGCGATTGAGGCAGATCCCGCGGTGCGCTGCGTGATCCTGACCGGCCGCGGCTCGCGGGCCTTCAGCGCGGGGGCCGACATTGCCGGCTTCGCGCCTGACATCGCGGCCTCCCCCGAGCAGGCGCAGCGCCGCTTCCTGCTGCGGGGACAAGCCATGACGCGGCGCATCGAAATGTTTCCGAAGCCGGTCATCGCTGCGGTCAATGGCCTGGCCTTCGGCGGTGGCTGCGAGATCGTGGAGGCTTGCAGCCTGGCCATCGCGGCCGGGCATGCCACCTTTGCCAAGCCTGAGATCAAGCTGGGCTTCCCGCCCACGTTTGGCGGCACACAGCGCCTGCCGCGTCACGTGGGCCGCAAGCGGGCAAACGAAATGATCCTTGCCGGCGAGGCAATCGATGCCGACAGCGCATTGCGGTTCGGCCTGCTCAACGACGTTGTGAGCGCCGCCGACCTGCTGCCCGCCTGCCTGCGGCTGGCCGAACGGATCGCTCGGCATTCCGCGATTGCGGTCACCGCGTCGCTGCGCGCGGTCACGCGCGGCATCAACCTGCCCATCGATGAGGGGCTGGCGGTGGAGGCGATGCAGTTCATGATCGCCGCGGCGTCGCAAGACGCGCGGGAAGGCACCAGCGCTTTCGTGGAGAAGCGCCCGGCCATGTTTCGCGGCGCCTGAGTATCGGGCGAGGCGCCGGGGGGTGCCTGGCGGCTCGCGCCTCACACATGCGGGACTGGCGCTGGCGGCTTGCAAGGCATATATTGACCAGCACAAGCGCGCCCGCACAGGCTAGCCGACCTTTCGCGAAAGGCGGCGGATAGCCGGGACGTCGTGGCGAAGGAGACTGGCGATGCAAGCGGAAATGGCAGGCGCGGCAGTGCCTGGATCCTCAAAGCTGGGCGCGGTCCTGCGGGTTACCAGCGGTAACTTCCTCGAACAGTTCGACTTCTTCCTGTTCGGTTTCTACGCCACCTACATCGCTCACACCTTCTTTCCGGCAAACAGCGAGTTCGCCTCGCTGATGCTGACTTTCGCCGTGTTTGGCGCAGGCTTCCTGATGCGCCCGCTCGGCGCCATCCTGCTGGGTGCCTATATCGACAAGGTGGGACGCCGCAGGGGCCTGATCGTGACGCTGTCGCTCATGGCCTGCGGAACCATCCTGATCGCGCTCGTGCCGGGCTATGCCAGCATCGGCGTGCTGGCGCCGCTGCTGGTGCTGATCGGGCGACTGCTGCAGGGCTTCTCGGCGGGCGCCGAGCTGGGCGGCGTATCGGTCTACCTGGCCGAAATGGCCACACCCGGCCATAAGGGCTTTTATACCGCCTGGCAGTCGGCCAGCCAGCAGATCGCCATCGTGGTCGCGGCCGGGCTTGGCTTTGGGCTGAACCACTGGCTGACGACCGATGAACTGGGCGCATGGGGCTGGCGTATTCCGTTCTTTATCGGCTGCCTGATCGTGCCGTTCCTCTTCGTGTTGCGCCGCTCGCTGCAGGAGACCGAAGAGTTCCGTACGCGCCGGCACCATCCGAGCACGCGCGAAGTATTCGACTCCATGCTGCGCAACTGGCGCACGGTGCTGGCCGGCATGCTGCTGGTGGCAATGACCACGACCACCTTCTACCTGATCACAGTCTATACGCCCACGTTCGGCAAGACGGTGCTCAAGCTCAGCACGGCCGACAGCCTGGCCGTCACGCTCTGCGTAGGCATTTCCAACTTTATCTGGCTGCCCATCGGCGGTGCCCTGTCCGACCGCATTGGCCGCCGCCCTATCCTGCTGACCATTTCGGCCATCGCGCTGGTCACCGCCTATCCCGCGTTGTCGTGGCTGGCGGGCGCGCCGAGCTTCGAGCGCATGCTGATCGTGCTGCTGTGGCTGTCCTTCCTCTTTGGCATGTACAACGGCGCCATGGTGGTGGCCCTGACCGAGGTGATGCCGGTGGAGGTGCGCGTGGCCGGCTTCTCGCTGGCTTACAGCCTTGCCACGGCGGTGTTTGGCGGCTTTACGCCGGCGGTCTCGACCTACCTGATCGAGGTGACCGGCGACAAGGCCGCGCCGGGCTACTGGATGAGCTTTGCCGCGGCATGCGGGCTGCTGGCCACCCTCATCCTTTATCGCAAGGCGCGTCCCGTGGCATCGGCTTTTTGAGCCCCATCATCAACTTATTGCTGTATTTGGCGCCGCCAGCATCACAAGATTACCTGCATTGCCCTACAGATCCGCTTCACGAGTTCGTTAATTCCGGGTACCCAGGTGTGCCGTGCGCGGCCGCCTCCCGTGCGTTCGCGCACTACCTGAAGGAACAAATCCGATGAGCACGATCGATCCGGCGTCCTCCACCGGCGGCCAGTTTGCGGCCGCCACGGCCCTGGCCGGCGCAGCCAGCCTTGCCACCGCCAGCCAGGCAACGCCCGCCAGCCAATCGGGCGGCGGCAAGCCGTCCGATGGCATCCATGTCGATCTTTCATCGGCTGGCCGCACGCTGGCGTCAGGCAAGCCGGCCGGCTCCAGCGGCCGCAACAGTGATATCGACAACAGCAACCTGCCGGATACGGCCAAGGACCTGCTCAAGCGAATCCGTGAATTGCGCGACGAGCTGGCGCGCAAGCAGCAGGAACTGCAAGCCGTGGCCTCGGCCCAGAACCTCTCTGCCGACCAGAAGCAGGTCCGTCTTGCAGCGCTGAACCAGGCCATGAGTTCGCTTACCGGTGCCATATCCAGCGCCAGTGGCGCGCTGGCCAAGTCCATGGAAAAGACCTCGCCCGAGCAGCAGATGAGCGCGGCGGCCTTGGCCATGGGCTGATTCCGCCATAGGGTGGCTCCATCGAGGGCCACCCCGCACGTTGGTTTTCACTCCGTCTCCCCGCGCAGCGCCCCTCCCCTAGCTTGTCCCCTAGCTTGTCCCCTGGCTTGCCCCTTCCGCGCCATTTTGTGCGCCGCAACAACGATTCCCGGCAAGCCCCTCTTCCAAAAAGCCAAATTGTCGAACCCGGCACAAGGCGCGACACTCTTTCACAGCCGCGGCAGGCCGGCCATGAATGAGACACCCAAGCACACCCCAAGAGCCCAACGGCAGCCCTATGTCACCGACAAGCACTGACTTCACCCCTCTCGCCGCCCTCGTCGACGCCCAAGCCGCGCTGCGGCCGCGGCATCCGGCCGTGGTGCTGGATGAACGCAGCGTGGATTTCGCCAGCCTCAACCGGCTTGCCGACCGCGTTGCCGCCGCGCTGCAGCGAGACGGTGTGCCGGCGCAAGGCGCCGTCGCCATCTGCGCCGCGACGTCGATCGAATACGTTGCCGCCTTCCTCGGCTGCCTGCGGGCAGGCGTAGCGGTGGCACCACTGTCGCCCTCGCTCAACCCGCAGACGCTGCGCGGCATGGTGCAGGACTCGGGGGCGCGCCGGCTGTTGATCGATGCCAGCACGCGCCAGGCCCTGCACGGGCTGGAGGCCGAGCTCGGCATTCCCTGCATCGCACTGGACGACAGCCACGCGGGCCTTGCCTTTGGCCAGTGGCTGGCCCCCGAAGATGCCCGGCCGGCTCCGGTCAACGTGCAGCCCGACTGGGCTTTCAACCTGATCTATTCATCCGGCACCACCGGCGTGCCCAAGGGCATCATCCAGCCGTTCGGCATGCGCTCGTCGCATGTGCAGCGCGCCACCCAGGGCGGCTATGGCCCGGACACCGTGGCGCTGCTGTCCACGCCGCTGTACTCCAACACCACACTGGTCAGCCTGTTCCCCACCTTGTCGCTGGGTGGCACCGTGGTGCTGATGCGCAAGTTCGATGCCGGCCAGTACTTGGCGCTGGCCGCACAGTACCGCGTCACCCATACCATGCTGGTGCCGGTGCAATACCAGCGCATCCTGGCCCACCCCGACTTCGCCAGCACCGATCTGTCATCGTTCCGCTATAAGTTCTGCACCAGCGCGCCCTTTGCCGCCGCGCTCAAGGCGCAGGTGCTGGCACGCTGGCCCGGCGCGCTGATCGAGTACTACGGCATGACCGAGGGCGGCGGGCGCTGCGAGCTGCGCGCGCATGAGCACCCGGACAAGCTGCATACGGTCGGGCGCCCCTCGCCGGACACCGATATGCGGCTGCTGGACGATCAAGGCCGCGAGCTCCCCGCCGATGCGCCGCGCGACACCCCAGGCGAGATCGTCGGGCATTCCCCCGCGATGATGTCCGGCTACCACAATCATCCAGCGAAGACCGCCGAGGCCGAGTGGTTCGACGCCACCGGCAAGCGCTTCATCCGCACCGGCGACGTTGGCTACTTCGATGCCGACGGCTTCCTCATCCTGATGGACCGCAAGAAGGACATGGTCATCTCGGGCGGCTTCAACATCTACCCGAGCGACATCGAAGCGGTGCTGCTCGGGCATCCCGACATCGCGGACGCGGCGGTGGTCGGCGTGCCCTCGGAACGCTGGGGCGAGACGCCCGTCGCCTTCGTGGTGCTGCGGCCCGGCGCCATCGCCCAAGCCGCCGCGCTGCTGGACTGGGTGAATGGCCGGCTGGAGAAAATGCAGCGCCTGGCCGCGCTGGAGCTGTCGCAGGAACTACCGCGCAACGCCATCGGCAAGGTGCTCAAGCGCGATCTGCGCGAGCAATACGGACGCGCACCTTGACACTCGCGGCACCAAACAAGAACACAGGACTTCGGTTATAGCCATAGTTCATAGGCCATAGTTCATAGGCCATAGTTCATAGGCCATAGTCCATAGTCCATAGTCCATAGTCATCACCGCACACCAACTTACCCGGGACAACAACTAGGGAGACCCATGAGCATCAACGGCAAGGCTTATATCGTCGGGGCCTACGAGCACCCGACCCGCAAGGCACCGGACAAATCCGTCGCGCAACTGCACGCCGAATCCGCCAAGGGCGCGCTGGAGGACGCCGGCCTCACCCTGCAGGACGTGGACGGCTACTTTTGCGCGGGTGACGCGCCTGGCCTTGGCGCGCTCAATATGGTCGATTACCTCGGCCTGAAGGTGCGCCACGTCGACTCCACCGATACCGGCGGCTCGGCGTATATCGTCCATGTCTCGCACGCCGCGCAGGCCATCGCCGCCGGCAAGTGCAATGTGGCGCTGATCACGCTGGCAGGCCGCCCACGCTCGGAAGGCTCGAGCGGCACGCAGGCGCGCAACTGGGGCGCGAACCTGCCCGACCAGCCGTTCGAGGCGCCGTTCAGCCCGGTGACCGTGAACCTGTACGCGATGGTGGCGATGCGCCATATGTTCCAGTACGGCACCACCGCCGAACAGCTTGCCTGGATCAAGGTAGCGGCCTCGCACCACGCGCAGCACAATCCCCACGCCATGTTGCGCGATGTGGTGACGGTGGAGGACGTATTGAATTCGCCGATGATCTCGGATCCGCTGCGCAAGCTCGACTGCTGCGTGGTGTCCGATGGCGGCGGCGCGCTGATCGTCGCCCGCCCGGAAATCGCGGCCAAGCTCAAGCGCCCCATGGTGAAGATCCGCGGCGCCGGCGAAGCCGTCAAAGGCCAGCTCGGCGGCATGGTCGACCTGAGCTGGTCGGGCGCCGCCATCTCCGGCCCGATCGCGTTTGAAGAGGCCGGCATCCGCCCGTCCGACATCAAGTACGCCTCGATCTACGACAGCTTCACCATCACCGTGCTGATGCAGCTGGAAGACCTGGGCTTCTGCAAGAAGGGCGAAGGCGGCAAGTTCGTGGCCGACGGCAACCTGATCTCCGGCGTGGGCAAGCTGCCCTTCAACACCGACGGCGGTGGCCTGTGCAACAACCACCCGGCCAACCGCGGCGGCATCACCAAGGTGATCGAAGCGGTGCGCCAGCTGCGCGGCGAAGCCCATCCCGCCGTGCAGGTCAAGAACTGCGACCTGGCCCTGGCCCAAGGCACCGGCGGCTACCTCGGCTCGCGCCACGGCAGCGCCACCGTCATCCTGGAACGGGAGTAATAAGATGAGCACACCTTACACCGCCACTCCCCTCAAAGCACCGCAGGTCGCCCCGGACAACACCGAGTTCTGGGAAGCTGCCCGCGCCGGCCGCCTGCTGGTCAAGCACTGCAAATCCTGCGGCAAGCCCCACTGGTACCCGCGCACGCTGTGCCCGTTCTGCATGGGCGAGACCGAATGGAAGCAGGCCTCGGGACGCGGCACCATCTACTCGTTCAGCGTCACCCGCCGTGCCGGCCCCACGCCCTTCTGCATTGCCTATGTGACGCTGGAAGAAGGCGTGACCATGATGACCAACATCGTGGATTGCGACCTGGATACCGTGCGCATCGGGCAGGAAGTGAAGCTGACGTTCACGCCGACGGACGACGGGCCGCCGGTGCCAACGTTCACGCCGGTTAGCGCCGCCTGAAGCCAACAGGAACGCGAGGGACATCGCAATGGCGAGCACCCGCCCTCTCCCCCGGCCCCTCTCCCACAAGTGGGAGAGGGGGGCCAACCGACGGCAAGATCAACCCATTGTGGTAGCCGTGTGAAGCGCCCGAAGGGCGGGCCACACCCCAACGCGATGCGAAGCGAGCCGTCAAGGTGTGCCAAGGCCGTATGGGGCGCCTCGGGATTCGGCGAAAAGAGCGGAAAAG
>NZ_JBXAOE010000060.1:0-19425 GCF_058802485.1 Cupriavidus sp. GW822-FHT02D05
GGGAAAAGACCTGGCGCAGGCGCTGCAGCGCCTTGCCATATCGGGTGATCGAGCGTTCTGGCATCAAATGGGTATCGTAGCGCAGCGAAGAATCGACATCGATAGCAGGCTAGTCGATGTCAGCGAACCCGACAAGCAGCACGCACGCTAGTCCCGTGCTCACCGCGTGGAGCTGGGCCGGCGTCCCTCGCGCGCCGCAGCCAGCCTGGAGCCAAGGCGCAGTCCACATGAACTGCCCCATGGCTTGCCCAACTAGCCTGCCCCAGCCTGTAGGGCATCCAGTCGCCGCCGCATCTCGCCGGCCCGGTTCTGCAACTCCACCATCTCCGGTTGCAACAGCTTCTCCAGCGGGGTCGCGCCGTCCTGCCCGCTGGCGTCGAGGTGCCGCGCCACGAACTCGATCGCGGTCTGCGCGAGGCGGCGCCCATAGACCGGCACGTGGGGGGCGATGCGGTTGCGGGTCTGGTAGATCGATTCGAGATGGCTAGCCACGGCCGCCCGCGACACCGACTTGTCCGGGAAGACCCTCTTGAGCACCGGCTTCCACAGCGCGTGGTCGTAGTCGCCTGAGAGAAGGCGCTTCCAGAAATGGATCGAAGCCACGCGCTCACTGCAGGTGGCTCATTAGCCTCTCAGCAGCACACGTCGCTGTTGCCCCCGCTTTGGCGCGGTCTCATGCAGTGTCCCTCCGCCCTATGGCGCGCGCCGGTCTTACCCCCTCCGCCTTCAGCGAATGGGGGCGGTATGCCACAATCAATCCCCAATCCGCTGTCCGATACACCTTTCGAATACCACCTCCAGTGGGCGGTAGTCGCACACGACTGCCGCGACATTGGCATCGATCCACTCGGAAGCTTCGATGGCCCACCAACTGATTTCGAAGCCGACATTGACGATGATGTGCTCGAACAGGATGCGCTGGGCGCGCCCGTTCCCTTCTCTGAAGGGGTGGATCATGTTGAGGTCACCGAAATGCTCAGCCATGGCGCAGACTAGCTGAGGGCGCTCCCAATCCTCGAACCATGCTTGCCGCGCCATGGCGCGGAAGATCTTGTCAGCCTCCGGCTCGATTCGGCTGACGTTGCAAAAGCGTGTGCTT
Source organism: Cupriavidus sp. GW822-FHT02D05 (assembly GCF_058802485.1). Classification (NCBI taxonomy): domain Bacteria; kingdom Pseudomonadati; phylum Pseudomonadota; class Betaproteobacteria; order Burkholderiales; family Burkholderiaceae; genus Cupriavidus; species Cupriavidus sp. GW822-FHT02D05. Next base: position 1,100 of record NZ_JBXAOE010000060.1, read on the forward strand.
CCCTTCGAGATGTCGATGGTGCGAAAATCGCCCGCCCAGTCGTAGACATCGAGAAACAGCGTGTGGTGGATATGCTTCAGGTAGGCCAGATCGTAGGGGGGAAGCGAGAAATCGATCTGGCTAGCGGCAATCTCGGAGAGATCACGCTCGGCTTGCGCAAGCAGCGCATCGTTCTGGATGCCCAGCCGGTTACGCAGTATGTGCGTGTCCGGGTAGCAGTACGGATCCTGGCCGGTGCCGTACTTGTCCAAGGTCAGGCTGGTTTGCGATAGGTCTGCAACACAGCTTCACGCGAAGGCAACTTGCGCTTTGACTCAGCTGGCGTGACGTCGTAGCCCTCAAGACGCAGGCTTGCAGCATAGTTGGAACGACGCGTCTTGGCGCAGTAGGCGAGCTTGGCTTGCAGGTCGGGTTTCTTCACAGGAAACAGCTCGTTTGCAGTTTGCATATGACGATTACCATTATAACGGAACGCGTACCAATCTTCACCCACTGAGCAGTGGCGCATACTGCACCGCTCGCTAACCGTTCGATTTCAGATCGGCGCGCCCCGTGACTCCCGCGACTGGCACGCGGAAATGTTCTACCGTTTGCCCGGCGTGGATCGCCCGCTGCAGCCAGTCCGGTATGGCACCGCAGCCGTCCCAGCCCTGCCCGTGTGCGTTGCGATAGCGCACCGCTCCAGGCGATGGGGTCGGTAGAGGCTCGGCAAAGCAGCCTGCAGCCTGAAGGTGTTCCAGGGTCAGGCCGTGCTGGGCCATCTGGATGCGGATCCAGGTAATCGCTTCGGCGCGCTCGATCTCGATCGACTTCATTCTTGGTGCACAGATTTGAGGAAGTTGCGGGGCAGGATCCTGCGTTGTCGTCTCAAAGACCGTTGGGCCTCAACATTGTTCCGGCGGATCGCTGGTGTAAAGCAACCCGCTCGCTTGCGGATTGTGAATCACGTGGTCACCCCGCCGCTCAAAAATTAGTCAGACCCGAGGAGCCCGCCGGGCATCTGGTCCTCGCGCGGTTTGTCCATAGGCTTATCCCATCTCGCGGAGGACAAATCCTCGCCCCCTGCCCACCTCAGGCCGGGCCCGCCTTGAACTTGAACTTCAACTTGGTCTTGGTCGCTGGCACCTGGCGCCTGGTGGTTGCCAGGCGGCGCGACGCGGTGGCGTCAGCTTGTGCGCGCTCGGCCTGCCGCAGCGCCACTTCCAGTTCGGCCCGCAGCCCGTCTTGTGCCGCCTCGATCTCGGACGTAAGTGTAGATACCGACCGAGGCGGCGTGGCGCCTTGGGTCTTGCGTGTCTGCCAGACGCGCTGGCTTGTCTCCAGGCCCATCATTTCCGAGGAGGCGAGGTCCGACCTGCCCCAACTTGCCGCGATCGGATGGCGGTTCATGAACTCCAGAACTGCCGTACAGGCCTGAACCATTCGCCGCTCATCGCCCGCCCAGCGCATGACGTGACGTATGCTCGTGGCTGATAATTGTGGAATCATCCTGGCACACTCGGCCGCCGCGAGGCGGACTCCGGCTTCAGTGCAACCGGTAGTCGATCTCCTGCGTCTGATCGCCCTGGGTCAGCGTGACATGCGTGATCGAGATGCCGGGGTTGTCAGGATCCTTACGGTACTCGAAGGTTGCGACCGGGCGGTTGCGCGGGGCTGACAACGTCACCCGGCTTTTGTTGTCGTAGACCATCCGGCTCCTGGAATGATCGATATAGACGATGGCCGTCATGTTGTCGCGTTCGTCATATTCGAAGCCATACGCGTTCCCATTGGGATTGGCCTCGCGCACGAGCCGTCCTCTCGCGTCGTACTGGAACCGGATCGTCGCGCCCTTTTCATCCTGAACGGAAGTCACCAATCCCGTGGCGGGATCCTTCGTGGCCGTCAGAGCGCCGCCCGCCCGGCTCTCTACGCGGGTGCACGTGCCGCTGAGGGTGTAGATTTCACGGGCGATGCCGCAGCCTTCCGGGTAGGTGCGCACTAGGTTGTCGCCTTGGCGCACGATCCGGCTCTTCTCGCGGCAAGCATCGCCCTGAAACGTGTTCTTGGCAACGAACACCGCACCGTCGGGAATCGCCGACTCCATCGATGGGTAGGGCGGATCAAGCAGCGCGCTCTCGCTGAACGGCTTCAGTTCGCCTCGCTTCACCGCTTCCTTATAAAGATCCGTTTTGATAATTTCCTTGCGCCGGGCGACCCGGTTGAATTGGAACCTGTATTCCAGCTTGATATCCCGGCGCCGCTTCTCCATCTCCTCGCTGCGCTCGCTGCCAGACCCGCCCGGCTGCACGGCATATTGCGTGGTCGCGCCTACACCGTTCTCCTTCAGGGCGAGAGCGAGATCACCATACTCAACAAGCGTGATCCGGCTGTCCATCACTGTCGACCAGCCTAGGCCGTAGGCGCCCTGATAGTCGGAGAAAGAGTTATAGACGCGATGGAAGGGTTCGCCTGCGGGATCGTCCGCGTCCCTCAGCGTGCTGAAGGTGGTGGAGTAATTGCCGTTGCGCACATTCACGCCGTTGACGACGTAAAAGCTGCCCGCAGGCACGTCGATCACGCGCGGTGCCTGGGCCTGCGCGGTGCCGAGCAACGCGAGGGACAGGCAGCCAAGAAGAAGAGAAGGTCTGAGCATGGTCGGATTCATCCGTTAGCAGTTGAAAAATCGGATCGGACTGGGGCCCGCAATGGATGCGAGCACAAGGTGAGCAGCAGTAGGGGCCACTCCAGCCATGCATGGAAGCCCGCCGCCACTCCATACAACTGGCGTGCGCCGCCAAAGCGCTGCATGAAATAGATGGCCATGCCAGCGGTCGGCAGCAAAGTGCAGACACACAGCCAATATGGCACGGGTGCATGGCCGCTGCGTTGCCCCTCGGCGCTGGGCAACACCTTCAGCACGTAGTAGTAGTGCAGACACTGCGCCAGCACCGCCGCGCTGAGCAACGCTGCGCGCAGCACGCCGCCAGCAGCGCCGGAAAGGTCGGGTACTTGCCCATCCAGCCAGATCAGACCCAACCCGGTCAATGGCGCTGGCCACCAACCTGCGGCCCCCAGTGCGACCAGCCCTAGCGGCAGTATGAAAACCAGGCCCGCCATCAGGGCCTGCGGGCGGTAGCGCGGGTCGTCACGGGCCATGTCCCAGGCAAAGGCCACGGGCGTGAAGTTGTGCAGGAGCGCCAGCGCCAGCAGCACGTCACCAATGCGCCCCCATTCCAGCGTCACCCACACCGCGCCAGAAGCCAGCAGCGCCACCAGCCGCACCACCCAGCCCACCCTCTTGGGCACGGCGGCCACCACCAGCATCAACGCCGCCAGGGCCAGCAAGTCCAGCACCTGCTGGGCCTCCGGCGATACCACGCCAGCCCAAGCCAAGGCCCGCAGCGCCGCGTGCATCAGCAGCGCCAGCATCAACACCCTCCACCATGCCGCAGGCCAGCGCGCGAAATAGCGGCTGCGCAGAAAGCCCAACTCCCAGATCACGTGGGGCAGCCCGAACACCGCCAGCGCGCACACATACAGCGGCCCCGGCGCCAGTGCCGCCAACACGATGGCCAGTACCACGAAGCCGCCCAGCGAGCGGCTCACCACAGCAGCCACCCCACCGCGAAAGACGCCAGATTGGCCACCGCCGACGCCCTCAGCGCCGGCCTCCATGCCCCTGTAACACCCAGCCGCAGCACCCACCCTTCCACCAGCACCACGCCCAATTCAATCGACCACAGTCCCTGTGTGTAGTCGTGCGGCGACAAGTAGCTAACCGCCCGCCATGCCACCGGGTGGCTCAGCCCCGTGGCCAGCAGACCGAATAGGCTCGCGCGCCCCACGCCCCAGCGCCACAGGAAAGCCAGCAACAGCGGCAGTTCCACCAGCCAGGACAGCACCATCGCCTGCCATTGCGACACGCTACCCCCTTACTGCCACAGCTTGTCCAGCCAGCTGGCCGGACTGAACTGGCGTTCAAACGTTGGCGGCGACCCGCAGGTCATGACCTGCCGCAGGGCCTCCCGAGAACCCATGTAATAGAAGCGCTCGCTCTGCCACTTATTTGCGCAAGTGCCCGGATATTGCTCCGGCTTTCCGTCCACCCGCATCTCCACGGCGCAGACATCCCCGACGGCCCTGCCTTTGCAGAAACGGTCGGTGAGCGGCTGCGCCGGAGGCTTGCAGCCAAAGGGCAGCACGGGCGCGGGTTCGGAGGGATCGTTGCGCTGCACCCAGTCGATGTAGGGCTTGCACAACGCCGGGCTGGCCACGAAACCGCCAGACGGAACGTCGCTGTCGATCTCCACGCGTGTGGTGCGGATGCAGGATCGCTCAATTTCGCCTCGGTCGTTGACCGACGACCGGCACACGCCCGTCCCGCCGCCTTGCAGCGCGTTGCCCGGCAGTTCGCAGGCTGCATCCAACCTCTTGCCACGGCAGAACTGGTCTGTCTGATCGTAGGTTTTCGGGTTGTCCCGCAATCGCGCCCACGCATCCCGGATGTGGGGCGGCGTCACGTCGGCATGCGCCGTGGCGAACGCCAGCACGCCCCACGCCAGAATCAACACACGCCCACGCCCCATGCTCAATGTTTTCTGCATCCTCATCACCTTGCAACCAGGCTCTACTCAGCATGCCGGCACGGGCCGCGCATTCACCTTAAAGCGATAGGTCTTGCGGGCGGCGAACAGGCCCGCTGGCACAGACTGGAGCTCGATCACCCCACTGCTCACCGATCTCCCGGCTTCCAAGAACAACCCAACCCTAGGGCCGTCGCCATACGGCATGGCCAATTGTTCCACGCGGATTAACGAGAAGGAGGTCTCATCGCCCGAAGTCATGCGCCATCCGTCGCCCACCTGGCCAGGCAGGCTCAGCCACAAGGTGTTATTGTTGGCATCGACGGCAAAACTCGGCTCGCCGCCACTGCCGGCAACCTCCAGCCGCAGGGGCTCGCCCACAGGCTCCTCGTGCGGATAGATCATGCCTATCACCACGGCATAGGTCTTGCCGGAAGGCGTGTTCAGGCGCAATTCGGCTTTGCCGTAGCTGGCGGCGTGCACATAGATCCACCGCTGTTCGAACGCCCCTCCTGCCGCCGGATAACCCAAGCGCTCAACCGTCTCCCGATTCAGCACCTCCAGCGGAAGGCTCATGCCTTGTCGGATTACTCGGACGCTGGCGACTGTATCCTCGGGGGCCAGATAGGCATAAACCGCCCCTACGGGCATACGTTGCTCCAGAGGCGTTGGCTGGGCACCCGGTTCAGCCAGCGGCGGCTGAATGCGCGGCACCGGGCGCTCGTCCACGCGGCTCGGGTCGACACAGGCCACGGCGCTGATTTGCCCCAGGATCAACAATCCGGCAATGGGCCATTGGATTCGATAACGGAAGATCATTGGCGTCTTATCCCACTTTTCCTCTTACTTTGAGGTGCCGGTGCTGGCCTTTGTAGGCGTTGTGGTGTCCTGAAGTTTCCCGCCATTCTTCACATATTCCTGCTTTCTGGCCTCGCCCTCTTTTCTTGCCTGTTCCGAGGCTTTTTCAACATTCTGGCATCTCTTCTCCCTAAATGAACCAAAGCATCCCTGAGCATAAGCCCCTGTTGCGCCCAGCGCAAAAATACGTAGACGTCGATGCGGGAGTGACGATAGTTCATATGCTGTAGCGTGTCTGAAAGCGTCTGCGCGCTTCCCTTGATGCCTGTTCGAGCCTCTGCTCGCTAATTGCCGCGGCGCCACCATGCGCGTCGCATCGATCGAATCGAAATATGCAAGGCCTGCCTGTCCTGAAGGCACTCGCCGAATTTGACATAGGTTCGGCATGCGAAGTCAATGCCGTCATAGTTGTGGTGCCCGCCGTCGTCCACGAACGCGAGGTAACGACCGTAGAGATTGACGACTATCGCACCGCTGGGCAAGCCAATCCGCATCCGATACTCGTGACGCTCGGCGCCGGCAACGTCCACGAGGCAATCGCCATTTCCATCCGTGACGCGAAGCGAGACGGCGGTCGAACCGGACTGACGCCACGGAAACCAGTACCCTAACCATTGCTGCCATTGGCGCCATCGGGTCGCGTCGTTGGGCATTGCAACTCTCCTGTACCTCTCGATAGCGCCTCGGAACCGCACTTGGCACGCACACGCATCCATTCTTGTTCGGGCCCCACATCCATAAACTGCCGTCGACCCGCATCGCCGCCGAAAGCGTGCGTCCTGCCGCGATCTGTGCGAACCCGGCATCGATCTTCACGGGCTGCGCTCCGGCTGTCGTCGTACCGTCGCCGAGCTGTCCGTCGCGATTCTCACCCCAAGCCCACTGCCCGCCGTCCGCCTTCAATGCCAGCGTGTCAGGTTGTTTCAATTCGGGACAACTGCGCCTGCCAGGTCGGTCTGCGTCATCGAGAGGCTGGCGGCGACGTTGCCGCCTTGCCGGCCGCGGCCGCTCGTGCTTGGGCCTCCACCTCTGCCTGCATCGCGGCCCCGCGTCGCGCAGCCTCGCTTGCAGGGTCCGGACGGACGTACTGGTTGTTCACCATCGCGTAACAGTCGATACTCATTTTACGGGCGTTCTGCGAACACGAGTCGTTGTCCCGTCCCGCATGCTTTTTGAGGCAAACCTTTAGCAAGGCCCGCGCCATCTCGTCGCATCGTTGAAATTCGTCCGACGTCGGCGACGACATCACAGCCGTGCTGGCAAGCAGTGCACCACCGCACAGCGAGGCACCAATCGCTCGTCGCCATTCGGGTCGTTTCATGACCTCGCTCCACGAGAATGCCGAAGTTTGTACCGTCGCGCACTGAAGGCTACCTTCGGTCTGCATATCGCTCGAACATCGGTCAGCATAGCTACGGACTCTCTTGTCCCTGCGACGGTGAGTCGCCATCCAAATCCAACCCGCCATTTGGTCGGCATCGTTCAGCCGCGCTATCGTCTGCTTCGTACCCCGGCCGCCGTTGGCAGGCGAGCGAAGCTCGGGCCAGCCCTTTTCCGGCAGGGGTCGAAAGGTGCCAGCGATGGCGGTGAATGCGTCATCCGGATTCGAGGTCATTATTTGGGAGTCGTGCATGTGGCGTGGCCATCCGATTGGCACGGCGGGTTGTCACGTCTGCGCTTCTCGTCCTGTTCCTTAAGCTTTTGCACGCGAGCCTTCTCCGCGGCTTCGGCGTCGGCTTGCCCTTTTTTCTCTCGCGCCTCGGCCTCCGCCATGCCTCGCTTCATCTGCGCCTGGTATTCCTCTTCCGCCTTCCGCTTCGCGGTATCGTCGGTGTACAGCACAATACCGCCCATGTTGCCGCTGCTTGTCAATGACGATTTCGGCGCGCCACCGGACGTCTTTGTGCTGTCAGCCCGCTTTTGTTCGGATGCTGGTTTGCCGGCAGATGACGCCGAGGCGCCGGACGTGTCAGCGTTACCAGTCTTGCCAGCATCGCGGGAGGCCTCGTTTGCGCCACGATTGCCTGCTGCGGCGGAAGTCGTGCTGCCGGACGGGGAGTTCGCACCATTCGCTGCATTGGACCCGTTGCTGCCATTCGCCGCGCGCGCACTAGCACCCGGCGCGTTGGTACCGCCGTTGGCCGCACCCACGCCTCCCGACTGCATCTGCGGAGCCGCCTTGTTGCCCGGCCCGCCACGACCGCTCGGCCCTCCACCGTCAAGTCGTTCGTTTTCCGCCACGATACGGTCGAACTCCGCCCGATCAGGCAAGGGCGGCGGCCTCATTTGTGCGGCGATCGTGTTCAGCGACTGGCCGATGGTCTGGACCCATGCGCTGTTTTCCTGCGCAGCCCGTCGTGACGCTTCGGCTGCGCCCTGCATTCGTCCTTGCGACGCCCTGACGCGCTGCATCTCCGACTCGATGCGCGACTGCCCCATCTGAATCAGGTTCTTGAGACCATTCAGGCTTTCGAGGAACTTCTCGTTGACGCGTCGCCGTTCGTCCCATGTCAGCAAGGAATAGACCGGGACAAGTTTTGCAAAGTCCACGGGACGTGCAGCAAAGTTGCGCACGCATTCGCCAAAACGCGATGCGATGCCGTACGCCTGCGCCCAGTTGCTGCGAGCATTCGCCGGATTGGCCAAATCGTCATATCGGTCAGGGAAATCAAACAGCTCGCCGTTGCATTTATAGCCAAGCTCTTCTGCTGAGAACCCGCTATTGACAGCGAGTTGGATCTCGGTGCGGCGGTTGTAGCGCTCCGCGCTCAATGTCGCCTGTGCGATCTGCGCCGGGGTACTGCCCTCGAGCAGCACCTTCTCTACTTCGAGTGACTCACGCGATTTGGCGATATCAATCGGTCGGGCACCGTCCTTCGTAACGACCGCCTTCGACGCACCGGCGCGCAGCAGTGCAGTCGTGATGCCGGGGCTATTCACACTCGCGGCGTAGTGCAGCGGGGTGCCGCCGTACTTATCCTGTGCGTTGACATCCGCACCCGCCGCCAGCAGGACGATGACCACATTAATGCGTCTGAAAATGACCGCCTTATGCAGTGATTGCCGCCCGTCGCTGCAAGCCGTGTCGATGCGTGCACCGGCTTCCAACAATGCCTTGGTTTCCTGGCCGGAGTCAGACCACTCGGTGGACTGACAGAGGATGGCTTCCGCCCCGGGATTTTCTGCGCTCTTGGGTATCGCTTCCAGAGACGCGCCGGCAGTGACTAGCACCTTCAGCACGGCGGCATCTCCGCGCTTTGCAGCAATGTTGACGGCGCGATTGCCATACTTGTCCGCGGCATTGCCACGCGCGCCTAGCGCGAGCAGTCGCTTGACTTCGACGGGGTCCCGGTCGCCCACGGCAGTAATCAGCGCCGCATCTCGTTGCTCTGGCGACGAGAGTGGCTGACCGGCAGCAGCGGTTTGCAATAGCGACTGCGTCGCGGTGGACTTGCTCGTGACGGCGTAGTCCATGGCCGTATGCCCGTCGTTCGTGACAGCCGACACGTTCGCACCTGCCTCGAGTAGCCGTTTTACAGTCCGCGTGGCACCACGCGCCGCCGCGTAATGAAGCGGCTCCCAGCCCTTTGCGTCGCCCACGTTCACTTGGACGGCGCTTGCGAGGAGCGCCGCGATGACGGACTCAGTGTTGAAGTAATCGCGGCGGTCGGATGCCAAATGGATCGGGCGCATGCCGTCCGCAAGTGCGGCATTGGGGTCAGCTTTCGCTGCAATCAATGCGCTCACCCCCTCGGCGGTGCCTTTGGCCGCGGCGAAGTGCAGGGGTCGCCAGCCGTCTTTGCCTGGCACGTCGACCTTTGCACCGACCCCGACCAGCATGTCGATGATCGCGCTCTGTTTGTAGAGGTTTTCGTTCCAATAGGGGCGGCCAGCCTGCGCTGCGTAATGCAAAGGCTGGTTACCTTCCGGCGTCACAGCGTCGACCTTCGCGCCGCGTGCCAGCAGGATCTGCATGACACTTGTCATGCCGTTTTCCGCCGCGAGGTGGATCGGCTGCTTGCCGTCGCCGCTCTTTGCGTCGATTTTGGCGCCAGCAGCGAGCAGGATTTGCGTCGCTTCGATATAGCCCGCGTCGTCCATGCGTCGCAGGTCTCCGCTGTAGTGGGCTTCCTTACCTCGAGCCACCAGATGAAGCGGTTGAAATTGCCCTTCCTTGCCACTGGAAAGTGCGTCGGGCTTGGCGCCGGCGGCGAACAGCACTTTGAGCATTGCCGCGTCGCCATTGTTCGCGGCGTAATGTATTGCCTGCCAACCGGTCTTGTCCACAGCTGCGACGGACGTGCCTGCGGAGAGTTGCACCTTGACGACATCGATGTCGCGATTCTTCGCCGCGGATGTCATGAGTTCGATGCCGGCGTCCGCGCTACTAGGCCGTGCGCCGGCGTCCATCAGCAGTTTGACGTTCAGCGGGCGGTTCGCGGCTGATGCGATCATTAGCGGAGTTTTTCCGTCGCGATTTGGGACGTCGACCTTCGCCCCGGCGGCAATCAAGCGCTTCAGCGATTCGGTGTCGTCATGTCGCGCCGCCCCATGGATCACCTGCTCGCCGTTGGTATTGACCTCATCGACCTTCGCGCCTTTGGCCAGAAGGAACGTGAGCATTTCCGCATTGCCTTGCTCAAGCGCCGCCATCAACGCGGTGTAACCCCGCGGCTTGGGCGATGCCAGGCTGGCACCCGCGTCCAGGAGCACTTGCACCGCTTCGGGATTCCCGCTTGCGGCGGCAAACTCCATCGGGCGCAAGCCGTCCTCGGCGGATGCGTCGATTGTTGCGCCGGCCGTGATCAGCGCCTTCATGAGCGGGACGTTCGCCCTGAGCGCAGCGGCGTGAAGCGGGCGCATGCCATGCTCGCTTTCTGGAGCGTTGACGCTTACGCCAGCGTCGAGTAGGCGTTGGATGCCAATCTTGTCCCCGTCGGCAATGGCCTTGATGAGGGCATCGGTCTTTTGGTCGCTTGACATGCCGGCGATCGACACAGCTGAAACTGCGGTGGTGTCGCTGCCGTTCGTCTGCGCAGGCACTGAGCCGGAATAGATAACGCCGGCTGCCATCAAGCTGGCTAACGCGCTTATGGTGTTCTTCTTATAAAGCATACTTGTCGCCGCCATTGGAAGGCGCCACTCGCCCGAGGAAATTACTCCGACCTATCCAGCGCCTGCCACCCCCATTCCAGCCGTCGCAGTCACCGTCGATATCAGGGTGAAACGCAGGATTCGCAATTCCGTTGACATGTACGACGACGTCACTGCACAGCTCTGTCAGGTTAGTGGAGTCAAGACGAGCGGGTGGCTAGCTAGGAGTCTGTCGGGCTTTCAGCATCTGATAAGAAATTGCCTAAATATTGAGCAGTTTCGCGAGCTACGGGGCGGTAGAAGAACTACGCTTTCGGTTTTGAATCGTTTTATCGCCCTGTCGTGCGCATCATTTGTTCAAGTCCGACAGGAGGGTCGGCCGGGATTGGAAAATTATCTGAAGTTTCACATATTTGTGAATCCCGGCCATCCCTCTTGTTGCAAGCGGGCCCTCGCGATTCTACCGCCAGAATTGGCACGAAAGGCACGACTACCCCGTGGCGGACGCGATTCGCGGATACGCGGCGACGTCACCACCGTTGCGAGCACAGTGCGCGTAACGACGGACTGCCGCCTCGGCGCTTTACGAGGCCCCTCACTGGAATAGCTCTGTTGCTTGACTTGGCGCAGCTAGTCCCTCGGGTAGACCCTATCCCCGACATCTTCCCCATCGGAGGTCAGCACGGACTCCTTCTCCTCCAGCAGTGTTCCGTCCGGGGAGAAGGCGAACGAGACCGTTCGTTCCGATCGCTTCCTGCCGTTGCACATCAGCGTCGCCTGCACCTTGTAGTGATTCACGTCCCGCCCGCTGATGTGACTGTACGTCTCCATGCATCCGTTGCGATTCAGAAAGCCGGTGACCGTGTCGGCCTGCTCGTCATAGAAGAAGGTGAACTGGGTGTTGTCCGGATATTTGACGGACCGGAGGTTCCGCGTAGGGCTGTAGAGAAACTCGTAGCGCTTCGTCCAAGCGTTGTCGATCGCTGCTAGCTCGTTGTCCTTCACGTCAAACACGGCTTTGAATCCTTCACTGCTACTCACGTTTTGAAGCAGTGACCCCTGGTAGGTGAAGGTGATCGCGCCGCCGGCGGGACCCGTTATGGACTGCACACGCCCGCCTTCTTCAGTTTGAACACTCAGCCCGGCGACCGAGATCAGCTTTCCATCCCAGCCGTAGGCCTTGTAGGGCTGCGACATATCTGGACGCCATACCTGGATCTGTTTCGGGCCGATCCGAACGGTCTCGAACGTCGCGGGACTGGTCAAAGCGACCGGCGCCGCGGCGTTGGCCACCTCCCGCAATGGACGCCCCTTGAACGATGCCCTGAACTTCGGCTCGAGTTCAAACCGGTTCGCATCTCCAAATTCCTTGCCAGTGCCGCAGTTCTCGATCGTAATCGATTGCCCATCTATCACTGCCCTGGATTCGAGGTCAATATGAACCTCAGCCGAGCCATCCTTGATGTGAACCGCGTTACACCAACCCAGACCAAGGGAGTTGCTATAGAGAGTCCTCGACTTGTACTCGTGGACGATGGTCGCCCACGGCATCGAAAGTGAGGCGAGTTCGTAGGTGGCTTCGAGGCGCCGCAACTCGACCTTCACCCCTAGGGCGTGCGCCGCACCGCCAGACGAAACAAGTACCACTGCCGCTAAGCTCTTGATTGCGTTCATTGGTGGACCCTTGCGATTTCGGTGTATCCGTCCGGGGAGAAGCGTACGCGCCAGGTTGCCCCGTCCTTCAGTAGCTTGACAGTACCCTCGCCGACCGGGTTGCCGCTCTCGAATTGCCCGACGACCACCCGCTCGCCTTTAATCTCCAAGGAACCGGTCCCGTTGGGCTTGCACCGCCCTTCGACGTACGCACAATCGCCTGCGTAACGCGAGCGCGGGTCGTCCCTCTCGATATATGCCTGACCACCGCGCAGGTCAACACGCTCCCAGGAGCCATCCGCGGATTTGTAGATCGCACGGAACGCCTTAAGGGGCGCCACATGCGGTTCAAAACGATCGTAGGCCATGATTAAGCAAGTCACGCCACCCGAACTCGGCTCTCTGGCGCAACCGGTCCTCTCATAGGGCCGAGCGATGTTCGCACGAACATCTGGTGTTGTTATCCCGTCCCCGCTCCCACCAAAGGAGATCCGCGTCGACTCAGCGCGTAGTACAGCGACGTAAAAGTCAAACGGAGACACGCCTTTTCGGAGGACAGGTTCGATGGCAGGGCCAAGGCGAACCTTGAGGTACTCCGCAAACTTCGCGTCCAGCGTCGGTACGTATGGGAAGTCGATGATGGCACCACCGCTACTGTTCGCATCCGCACCTCCGTCGCCGCCAGGGACCCAGGCTTTGGCGATTTCCAACCCCTTGGCAGCGAGATAGTAGAGCCCATCACTCTTTTCGATCGTAGCCGGGGGCACCCGCGTCAGCCGCGAGCCGATCTCGCCGCAATAGAGACCGATGCCGATCGCCTCCGCAGCAGATGCCGTCACCGGCGCGTAGTCGGAAACCTGGGGCTTCTTACCTGCTCGCGCATCACGGAACGACAGGCCATTGTTGTAAGCGATATGCGTCGCTCGGGCCATCAACGGGTCGACGCCATCTGCCGCCTTTGTCTTGATGGCCAAACAGGTGCCACTTTCATGGACCACCAGACTCGCTCTCTGCCCCTTCTTTGCCAAGAAGTGTGCAAAGTCACCGTCTGAAGGCAATGGAAGGCTCTCATTGGGGTGCGAGTGAACGGCAGCCAGCGCCTCGCCATCGCATGTGTACTTGCTGTACTCAAGCTCGATAACTAGCGCATCACCATCCTGTATCTCCCCGGCCACCCATGTCCTCCCACTTACACTGGTCGAACCCACCATCTCGATGGCTTGACGGAGTTCTTTCTCCAGGGAAGCGAACTGCTCTGGTGGCAGTTTGCTTCTGGCCGCCATCAATTCGGCATAGGCGCGCATCGCCTTTTCACGATCACTCGTCCGAGCCTCGGCCCGCAAAGTCAGGCACGCACCAGCTTCGCGGTTGATGATGGCGGTACGCGCTCGCAGCGAGCGAAGGCCTTTCACCCATGCTGCTGGCAACTCGAACTCGCTTGGCAGCTCCGTTGGGGTCTCGGCAATCTTGAGGCCGCTCAGCAAATATTCCGATTCAGTCCAGGTTGGCGGAGTAGCGGGCTGAGCGTGGGCGCCCACGGCGAGTGCAGACAACGTCGCGAAAATCACCCCTCTGACCTTAGCCATGCCCTCTCCCTTTCGTCTAGTTATGATTGCTGCCAGCGAGTCTAACAGGTGGGCACCAGCCTTGTTGATCCGGTGTTGGGGTGGGTGATCGTCGAAAGTCCTGCGATTTTCGCGAGGTTTCCCGGTATGCTAATCTCGGTCTTCCATCTGGCTCGATACCAATCAATTGATTCGACAATGGCGTCACCGACGCTCAGATGTATCGACTACCGACGAAGGCGAAGCCAACGTCGAGTTCCTCCGGAAAATCCTTCAGGTGAGCCAGCAGGGTCCGCTCCAATTCGCGCTCGCGTGCCTGAACGCACACCGCCGTATCCGCTCACGCATGCCGAGTGGTGCGATATATCAGTGGGAATTCGAGCGGCACGGCGAAACGTCGCATATCGATGGTAAAGGCGCGAAAGACGCTCGACGAGCCGGGCCTGATGCTTGCGGCGGCGCGAGCCCGGATCGGTCTTACGTATCTGACCGAATGGAACGTCGCCGCGGATCTGGAAGCTGGCACGCTGGCACGCTGGTTCGCGTGTTGGACGATTGGACGTCCCCGCTCGACGGCCTCTGTCTGTACTATCCGGGCCGCCGCCACGTCCGGCCTGACTGCGCGCGCTGATCGACATGATCCGCGAACACGCCGACGCGCGGCGGGCGCGGCGTCAGCGCACATCCGCATAGGGGACGGAGCCCGGCGCACGGACTTGGAGGGTCTAACAAAATGACGTGTCGCCAGCAGATGATGCAATAAGCGATCTTCAGGAAGGCCTCATGGATGGTGGCGAGGCGCTCGAAGCGGACGCACAATCGTTTGAAGTTGTGCAGCCAGGCAATCGTTCGTTCAACGACCCAGCGGGTTTTGCCAAGACCGCTGCCGTGCGGTTGCCCCGACGCGCGATCTCAGTGGCAATGCCCGCGGCATGAAGCGGACTGCGGTACTTGTCGTGGTCGTATCCACGATCACCCTGAACGATGAGTGGCTTGGATAGTGGTCGACAGCGTTTGCCGCGCAGAGGCGGAATCGCTTCGATTAGCGTTGCGGCTGGCCCAGAACCAGCACCCCGAGCGCGCAGCCAACGCGTCGCCCTCGAACATGGCCGGTGCCGCCTCCAGGTCGAAGCCGAGCGCGACGCCGGATGCCCGGTAGTTCGCGCGCCCCCGTGATCTGGATGAGACCCCGGGCCATGAAGCGCTTGCCGTCCCCGGGCTGGCTGTTGCCGAGCTCGTAGGGCTTCTGGTTGCGGCTGGCTCTGTCCGCCGGCGGCCACGCCGCGAGGTCGCGTTCGTAGCGCATCTGCGCAGGCGTCGGCCCTCACAGCTCGCGGGTTAGCGAGAAGCCCAGCGACTCGTGGCAGACCTGGCGACCCACGCGGCTACGCGCGGCGGCGACAGGATCCCGAACTCGAAGAGTGCGGGTTCGACGTGTGGCCACCAGCGAGCCGCGAGCGCCGGCGCCAGGCAGGCGGCGGTCTGGAAGATTTGTTGGCCCATGCGGACTCCAGAATAGGAAAAAACCACCCGAAGGTGGCTTTGTGTGCGGAAGACCGCGCGTGGAATGAAGCGGCATGCACCTGGTCTGTCGCTGAATATTCTTAAGCGTTGGCCGACAACTACAGATGAATTAGAGGTCCCCTATATCAGATATTGATATGCTTAAATTCACGCCTCGCAGCGGTAGCTGCTTCACCTTTAGCGCCGCTGCGCAGGATCGGACTGGACTCCCCCCGCGCGGTCCGGTCTTTTTTTTTGCGCATGCAATGGGCATGAAAAAGCCACCCGAAAGTGGCTGCTGGCTATGGCTGCCGGCGCGGCTACTAGCCGACTTCTGATTGAAACGCTACCTGCTGCGCTGCGGCATATCCGAGGATCGACACGCCGTCGTTATCTAGCTTCCTTGGCTGCACGGACAGTTCAACCATCGGCGTATCCGGATACATCTCGGAGAGAATTTCGTCCGCGTCATCCCTGGATTCGAATGGACCGAAGTGAATAACTCGCGGCCCGGTGACTACGCCGAACAACCACTCTCCTGTGCCTAGCGGGTACATAACCGCCAGTGAGCGCTCATGCCGATACATATTTGCCTCCAGATCTTTTCATGACCATCAACATCTCTATCGTAGGAAATCTGTTTGGAGCAACAAGTATCGTCAAGCCCACACACCGTCGACTCCGGCGCGACTACGCTGTTCCCCAGCGTCGGCATCTCGCCAGCTACAGCACCGCCGATTGCTTCTTATATTTTTGACCCCGGAAAAAAGGAGCCCGCACGTGGCGGGCTGATGAATGATCGCGTGGCGTCCGCCCGCAGATGCGCTGCGGCGGTGTGCTGACCATCGCGCCGAAGACCCTGCTACGCGATCGGGCTCCGGAGAAGGAAGCCGACGCTATGCAGCGTGTGGCCATGGCGCTCCTGTAGTTCGCGCCCAACGTGGTGCCGAGGAAGCGTCCGTGCTAGTCGACGTGTCGGCCAGCCTGCGGCTGTTCGGCGGCATCTGCCAGTTGCGCCACCGCATGTGCGCCTCGGTCGCTGCGCAGGGGTTCAGCGCGGCCTCCGGCTGTGCGCCGACGGCCCAAGGCGCTTGGCTGTTGGCCCACGCCGGCGGTGGAAACACCCTCAAGATCGAAGCATTGGAACGCGGGCAGGGCGCCCTCTCCGTCGGCACCCTGCCCGCCGCACGACCATTCCTGGAATGGCTGGATGGACTGGGGTGCCGTTGCCTTGGCGATATTCGCCGGCTGCCGCGGGCCGGGCTGCAGCGGCGGTGCTGCCGCGAACTGAACGAGGAGATGGATCGCGCCCTGGGCCAAGCGCCAGAGATCTTCGAATGGCTACAAGCCCCGCCAACCTTCTCCGCGCAGGTCGACCTCCCCGATCACATCGAGCATGCGGAGGCCACCCTGCTCTACAGCCGCGGGCTCATCGTGCAGACGCTGGGCTGGCTGGCCGCGCACCACTTGGCGGTCACCAAAGTCCTGGTGGAACTCAAACACGAGCGCGGCCGCGAGGCGCTGGCGCCAACCATCATCGAGATCGCGCTGGCAGAGCCCAGCTGGAGTGAGGATCACCTATTGCGCTTGCTGCGGGAGCGGCTGGCGCAGCTGCAGATCGATGCCCCAATATCGCGGTGCGCCTGTCCGTCACCGACGTGCAGGCCAAAGCGCCGCCGAGCGAACTTGGATAGGCATGATGTGCAGGTCCTGGCCGCCGGCGACACACTGCGAGCCCTCGCGGGCCACCGACGCAATGCGCTCTGGCAGGCCACGACCGCAGTGCCCGACAAGGATCTGTTGCGACCTGCCGACGTGCCGGAAGAGGTCCCGTCACTGGTGGCGCCTAGGGAAGGCGAGGCCATCACCGCGGACTATCGATCGATGGGCTTGGCCCTCATCCGGCATCCGCTCGCGCTGCTGCGCCGACATCTCTCCGACCGCCGCTTTGTGCCGGCGGAAACGCTATTTCGCTATCAGGACCGCCAGCTGGCCCGCGGCGCTGGCATCGTGACGGTGCGACAGCGCCCCAGCACCGCGAACGGCGTGCTGTTCATGAACATCGAGGATGAGACAGGATCGGTCAACGTGATCGTTTGGCCGTCGGTGCTGGAACGGTTCCGCAAAGAGGTGCTGGGCGCTCGCTTGATCGGTATCCTGGGCCAGTGGCAGTGCGAGGGCGAAGTGAGGCACCTCGTTGCACAGAGGTTGGTGGATCTCACCCCCCGCTCGGCCATCTGGAAACGAGCAGCCGCGATTTCTGCTAGATGACGGATGCAGCTAGATTCAAAACGCCATGCCGATGGCTGTCCGTTCTGCCTTTTGTCTATTTCGCGACGAATCTTGTGGTTTCCGCGCGAGATCAATTTCCGGCTGCTGTCTACGATCTTCCATTCAAACGTCAAGGAGGATCCAGACATGCCATTATTCGCCCCCTCGCCACGCCCCGCCTCCCGCACGGGAGACGCCGCATGAACAAGAACCGGCTCGGACTGCTCACCGGCACGCACGCGGTCAACGATCTCTATCAGGGGCTGGTGCCGGCCCTGCTGCCCTTCATGGTGCTGGAGCGCGGCTACAGCTACGCGGCCGTGAGCGGCCTGATGCTGGCGGCCACCGGCCTTTCCAGCGTGGTGCAGCCCCTGTTCGGCGCCTATGCCGACCGCGCGCACCGCGGCTGGCTGGTGCCCACCGGCTTCCTGGTGGCCGCGCTCGGCGTAGTGCTGGCAGGCATGGCGTCCACCTATCTTGCCACCTGGGTGGCCATCGCGCTGAGCGGCCTCGGCATCGCCGCCTACCATCCGCCCGCCACGGTGGCCGCCCGCGCCGCCGGCGGCACCTCGCAAAAGGTAATGAGCGTGTTCTCCGTGGGAGGCACCGTCGGTGCGTCGTTCGCGCCTTTGCTGGCCGCGCTCGCGGTTGGGGGCGGCGCGCTGGCGCACAGCTACCTGCTGGGCATCCCGGCCGTGCTGATGGCCGTGCTGTGGCTGGTCGCGTCGGCGCGTCCGGCTGCCGTGCCCGGCGCAGCCGCGGCCAGACGTTCACAGGCGGCGCCGGTGCCCAATCAATGGCGCGCCTTCGGCCTGCT
>NZ_JBXAOE010000061.1:0-13559 GCF_058802485.1 Cupriavidus sp. GW822-FHT02D05
TTCCCACCGCGGAATGACGGCTGCGCGTCGAAAAGAGACGTAACACCGGGCTGGTATCGAACGGCGGCTCCGGGTCGTCTTCTGCCCTACGCGGACCGGTCCAGGAGGAACGCTCGGTTGTGCTCGGTGTCGGGCCGCACCCGGCCACAAGCGGCCGGTCGACGGCTTAGGCTAGATCGTCGACAATAGCCCGGGTATCGCGTACTAAACATGGCGCGACGGCATCGCCCGGCGCAAATGAAACCACACGTACAAATCGCAACGATGAAAATGCTGGGGGCGTTTTTTTATCTGATGGGGATAGGGGGCGGCGTGACAGCACTTTCGCTCACGCTCCTTCTGTGGCAGGGACAACCTGTCGGCCTACCATGCCCAGTAACCAGCCGTGACGGGATACTGCGCGTTGACGATGGAATCGGGGGAGCGCGAGCCTATCTGATCAATGGCGGGGATTCCTTTCTCATAGCGACAGGTGGACGGCATCCCAGCGGACCGGTCGGAATGACCATACTCAGTGGGCTGCCATCTGGGGCGCTTCTTCACGTGGAATTTTGTGGTTCCCATACCGTCCGATTGATCTCAAATGGCCATGAAGTCTTTGAGCTCACCCAGAAGCGCGCAGAAGATAACGTTGGAAGTGGTATGAAATCAACGGGACGTTTTGCGCTAATTTCATTCGCCGCCGCTCTGTTTGGCTGGCTGCTGGCACGCCGCGCGCGCGATTGAATGACTGCATTGCGGATAGCTGAGAGGCCGCTCGGGGTCGAGCGGAGACCCTCGAATGCCCTCCGGACAGCCACCGACGACTTGCGGTCCAGGCGGTACTTCGTCACCGACTGAATACCAACATGCTGCGGGCGCTTGTGTCGCGCCAGCGCCGGGTTGATGTCCTATCCAGATTCGGCAGGCGAGAAGGCCTATGGGTTTTGCTTACCCTCCGCAGGATCGTAGGCCCAACGCCGAGGATTGGACGTCAGCCCGCGCACGCCCCGTCGCGTAGTTCTTCAGTGCCGACCGCCCCGTCAGCCTTGCCTGGTGCATGCCATATTCCACAGCGTCTCCGAACGGGTTCCCGTACGGCAGTACGCAAGTATGGGCTTCGGCAGCTCCGCCATGAGTAAACCGAAGGCTGCAGCAGCTTCGACGGTGACACCCCCCGATTTTACGGGCAGGTAGTGCGCGGCCATGCCAAGCGAACTGGCCACCTCCGCGATTTTCGCGAACTGGACCTGGCCGGCAGCCTCTCCATCGTGCCGGTTGCAGACGATGGAAAGGAACCCGACCGCATGCGCCGCCCGTACGTCGGCTCCGCTTAACTGTGGCGCCACGCTCAAGTCGTTCGAGAGCTGCTTGATCAGCATGTCCTGTCGGCCCGTGCCCACTTCCATACAGCGCTCTATGGCTTTGCGAAAGCAGTCGACTGCAAAATCCACGTCTGCCAACGTTGTAAAGCGTCCAAGGCTCAGACGGACTGTGCGCTCCGCGGAATCTTCATCCATGCCGACGCAAGTCAGCACGTGAGACGGTTTGCCGGCCGCCGAATTGCAGGCAGACGTTGAGGAGATGGCCAGATCGTCGGTCAACATGGACGGGAGGAAATTGGGCAGTTCCACGGTCAGACTAAGTGTGTGCGGAATGCGGGCCGCGGAACTGGCGTTCTGCGTGACGGTGCCTGACGCGCGCACACCACTCAGCAAGCGCTCGCTCAGTTGCGCGATGCGCTCGTTGTCCGACGCCATTTCAGTACGCGCCAGTTCGCAAGCCGTTCCCATGCCGACAATCTGGTGCGTGGCAAGGGTGCCAGATCGCAGCCCCTGCTCATGTCCGCCGCCGTGCATCTGGCAGGCAATACGCGGCGCCACTTCGCGACTCACATAGAGCGCGCCGATGCCTTTCGGGCCATAGAACTTGTGTGCCGACATCGACAGCAGGTCTATACCCATCGCCTTTACGTCAATCGCGGTCTTGCCAGCAGCCTGCGCCGCGTCCACGTGAAGCAGAGCGCCAGCGGCGTGAACAATCTGCGAGATCTCAGCAATATTGGTGAGGGTGCCGATCTCGTTGTTCACCATCATCAACGAAACGAGGCCCGTCTGATTGCTGCAGGCCGCTTTAACAGCGGCCGGCGAAATCTCGCCAGCCGGATTCGGCAAGAGGTAGGAAACGGAAACGTCAAGTCGCTCAAGGTGCGACGCGGTGTCCAGAATTGCCTTGTGCTCAAGCTTGCTGGTAACCAAATGGCGGCGCGTCGGCTCGTGGTCGAAAAAACCCTTGAGCGCTAGGTTGTTCGACTCTGTCGCACCGGACGTCCAGACAATCTCGGATGGCTCTGCACCAATGAGAGCGGCTACCTGGGCGCGAGCCTCCTCGACCACATCCCTTGCCTTCAGCCCTGCAGCGTGGGAGTTCGACGCAGGGTTTCCGAAGACGCCGGCGGCCCCCAAGCAGCCGAACATCGCCTCCATGACACGAGGGTCCGCCGGTGTGGTTGCCGCGTAATCGAAGTACCGCAGAGTGTCCGTGCTCATCATTCATCCTTCAGAAGGGTAGAAATGCTACGACGAACGCACTGAAAGTTGCTTCCAAAATCCATAACCGAGAGGGGAATGCGTAGCATTCAATGCTACTGAATGCGCGCTATGTAGAATATTTTCGCGCATGCGGCCTGGCCGCACGGGCCGACTTAATAACCGTAGCGGGCAAGACCGGCCATTCGCAGTGAGGCCGCCGACTGACTCGGAAGGATCGCAAGTCGCCTCTGGCGTCGGCAAGGCTCCGCCTAGATTGCTAAGGACCGAGCCCGGCCAAAAACGGCCGTTTGAGATAGAAGCCCAGATTGCGTGCAATCTCCGCTAGCGGTGCAGATGGGTAAGCGATGATGTGCCATCACCTCCGGAGGTGATGGCTCGATTCTCTCCGTAATGCCGTTGCATCGGCCGGGCGCCTGGAACGTGCAACGCGAATCAGATCCGACGGATTGCCTCCATCACTTGTGCGCCCAATTGCCTCGTGTTCATGTCGTTGCCATTGGCGTTGCCGAGACCGATGTTCAAGAGCGCTGCCAGCTCGCGAAGGACAGGTTTCACCGGGACCTTTTGTACGCCTTCGAACTCGACTTCAATCGCGCCACTGGCCCGCTGTCGAAGCGTGTAACCGAGATAGGTGACCGTATCGGTGACGTCAGAGGATGGCGCATACTCGATATCGCTGGTGCCCGGCATAATCTTCAAGACGTTCTCGACCGCTTCAATAGTGCGATTTCCCCATCGGGTCGTGAACGCATATGTTCGCGCACCGGAATGAAATAGATCCCTGTCCGCGGTGTAGCAACGGAGCTTGGCTTGTCCGGTTGCGGACAGCAGACCAGCCTCGTTCAATGTTCCTTCCTCTTTCACGAAGAGATTGCCCTTCCAGGGGATGGCCTGTTCGATGGCTTCGGGAGATAGTCCGCGGCGGATACCCTCGGCGACGACTTCGTACGCCAGCCGACGCTTGGGCAAGTTCTCAAATGTCTCCGTGCCGATGGACAAGTCGTACCGCGTCAGGTCTCTGTCCTGTGCTCTGGCCGCGTCCTGTTCCATTGACTTCTCACGGACTGCGACCTGGTACTGCTCGGCTTCCGGAAGCGGAATGACCTGATGAATATCGAGAAGGACGCGCTCGTCAATCGTGTGTGGCCGCATTTGCACGCATCGGATATCAAGTCCCTGTTTGTTGAGCCAGAGGACTGCGGTTGTGAGCTCCTGCGGAAACTCCGCTGCCGCCAGGACGATCCTGACCGTATCGGAAAGCGCCACAGGGCCATCCTCCTGCTCCAGAAACTCCCGAATTGCCTGTTCTGCGATCTCGGTGGACCCAACTGACGCAAGGTACTTCCGGTGCGCCTCCACAGCCTGGTCAAAGCGCATAGTGGAGATCATTGCAGCGTACCTTAAAGCCTGAAGTTCCATGTGGGCGCCATCGTCCCGCTTGAGCTCCACGACAACCAGCCTTGCGTGCTCATCAAGACAGAGGAGGTCAATGCGCCTGTTGGCCCCAACCCAGTCGCCAAACTCCTCCGCAAGCACCATTGTTCTCACGCCAGGGGTGATTGCGGCAATATGCGTGCGAACCGCTCGCTGGATATTCTGGCGCTCAAGAATCCCGAGTCTGGCGAACGTGCTCTGATGTATCGGTGTCAACGTTTCTCCAGAGATTTCGTATAGCGCCATATTGTCAGCCTGTTCAGGATCGGAAGTGTCGCCGAGCATAGCATTACCGCGACGTTACGATTCCGTAAAGAGGACGGCACGGTGGACAGCCGGATCCATCTCCCGTCGCCGGACTGGAAGCGGCCGACGCCCCGAGCCCGGCTTGTCGCATAACGCAGCCGCCACAGGCGTGCTTTTTTGGGGGGGCGCAGAATCTAACGGATCCTGCGCCCGGGGTGGGATGCTGGGCTCTGGCACCCAGCAACCTTGTCGCGTACCGCTGTCGAAATGTTTGTCGACTATGAAACCGCCAAGTGGCCGGTTTTGGGAATAAGCAACTTCCACTTAAGGTCGGTTAGCGTCCACCCGAAGGAGCGCAGACTGGATCTCCCTCCGATTGAAAGGAGATTGTCATGAAAACAGAGAACCCGACTACCGGTCATCGTGTGCCCTGGAACAAGGGCAGTTTAACCGGGCAAAAGCACCCGCTGAAGGTCCAAGAAATCTGGGCGATTCGGACGCGGCTTCAGATGGCTGCGAACATTCGTGAACTGGCGACCTTCAACCTTGCGATCGACAGCAAACTGCGGGCGTGCGATCTGACGCGGCTGCGAGTGCAGGATATCTGCCCGGGCAGTCATGTCGGATCCCGGGCAACAGTCATGCAACAGAAGACGCAACGGCCGGTACAGTTCGAGATAACGGAGCAGACACGCCAAAGCCTCGAAGGCTGGGCCGGGGCGAGGGGCTTGACGTCTGCCGACTATCTTTTCCCAAGTCGATTGTATGCTTCGCCGCATCTGTCGACGCGGCAATATGCCCGGCTGGTACATCGTTGGATCGCCTCGATTGGACTTGACGATACCGCGTATGGCACCCACACGATGCGGCGCACAAAGGCTTCACTGATCTACAGGCGGATGAAGAACCTTCGGGCGGTCCAGCTCCTGCTTGGACACACCAAGCTCGAAAGTACGGTCGCTACCTCGGCATTGAAGTCGACGATGCGGCGACTGTGTTCGCCGGGACTTCAGAAGATGGGAGCGTCCGACGGTAGCGTATTTCGCTCACGAGAAGGTCGGAGATGAGGCGCTGATATCGTTAGCTCAGACGTTCTCCGACTTCCTAGACTTGCTTGAGACTCTGGTGCATGACGGCTGAGTGGTTTCAAACCGCTTTACCGGCGGTTCTGGCCTTTGGTTTCGGGCGCCATTGCTAGCCGGAAAGCCGACCTTTGCGGCGAAGTTTCCGAAGACGCGGCTTGAGTGACCGGTTTGGAGCAATCCGACAGACCGCTTCGGGTCGGGAAGAGCTGATGATAACCGGGCTCACGGAGGGCACCTGCCGGCCATGAAGAGTCACTCGCTCGCACCGCCGCTCAGACATTCTGGCGTCGGTTCCACTCAGGAACCGGCATTCAATTCGCGACGGTGAAGTATGGCTTGTCGGCCTTAGCCGACATTCAGGTATCACCGTTGGTGAAGCAGCTTCAGGGGCTAACGGCTATTGAAGATGCATTCGGGGACGTTGTTGCCAGCTCACCGGACGGATACAGCCGAACTTCCGAGGTAAGCTCCCAGATCGCTTGTAGTCGGGGCTAGTTCGCATGCAGCGCTTCGAGGGTCGCGCTCTTACCCAGAAGCGGCCAACGGTATCGCAGGTAATACGCACGACCATCCAGGCTGAAGGACGCAAAGCTGTACGGGCCGCGGCCGGCATTCTTATCGGTGTACACATACTCGAGCCCCTGCCCGTCATTGTGGATGCGGAAGACGCGCAGTATCCCGCTGACCCTCGAATGCAGTAGCAGGAGCCGCGAGCCGTCATACATTTCGAGCGGCAGGAGGTCGGTCCACCCAGCACCCATGAGCGTGGCCGAGCTCCACACGGAGGTTACGTCATCGTTGTCGATTCGATGAAGCTTGATAGTGCCGGTGGTGAAATCGTACGAATAGAAGTGAGTTCTCGTAGCGGTCGTGAGCGTGAACGGCGTGAATCCGATCCGGCCGCGACCGAACGCTCGCGTGCGCACAAGCAATCTGATCACCACGGCCATCCACGAGCTCGGCCACCAGGGCTTCGCGCTCGCAGACGAGTACCACTACGATCACGCGAGCACCGAGCACGCTCCATTCGCTGGCGCCGAGCCACAGGAGCGCAATGTTTCAACACGTCGAGCGGCACGTGTCTTCCATATGCGCCGCAATGGCGGATGCCGTGAGCGCACACAGCAGCCCAATGGCGCTGCCGACTGCCACGTTCAGCAGGCGCTCGCCTCCAAAAATCCACGGTTTTCCCGCTAATGCAAATGCGATTGCCGCACAGGCGCACCGGACGCCGAATGCGAGCGTGTACGGACGAATGCAGATGAGCGTCAGCATTGCTGCGAACACAACGAGCACACGCATAAACGACGCATGAGGGATCATCAACCCAACGGCCACCCCGAAGGAAACGCCGACAACAGCCCCGGTGAGCCGGCTGCGAAACTTCTGCCGGGCGCTTGCCGCATTTCCGGTAACGACGCTGGCGGCCGACCAGATCATCCACTGACCATTATCGACGTGTCGCCATTCGACAAGTGCGGCAGCGCAAGCGACCGCGAGCGCGACGGTGATCACCAGCTCGATATATGCGTTGCGCTCGCTGTTTGGGGAGAGGCGAGTCCACTTTGCGAAATGCGCAAGAGTCGGCTGGCCGGTTTCGCGCGAGTGGAAGTGCTCGACTGATGCAACGAGCAAGATCGGCAACGCCGCTATCAACAGGAACGGCAGAATCTCAACGCTCCGGGTGATAAGCGCTTGCCGCGTGACCCCTTCCCCACTTTCGCAGGCAAGATACAGCGAGGGAATGAACGTGAAGTTGCCGAGCGAGCGCAAGGCGCTGCCGCCCGCGGTCACCAGCACGGATCCCATGCCCAGCAGGACGGTGGCTACGACAAAGAGCAGCGGGTGCGCGAGCGACGCCATCAGGATCATGAAGCCCACGCCGATCGCCGAAGCGTGCGCGAAGACGCCGAGCGGCGCGAGCTGCGAGTGGTCGAGTGCAATGAGCATCGCGACCGGCACGATTGCAACGGTGAGCCACTCAGATCTGCCTGATACGAGTGCAAGCACGAGCAGCGGGACGAGCGCAAACATGGTGCGACCCAACGCCCGCCCGTCGAACACGGTTTCGACGCGGCGCAAGAGCAACGAATCTCCGGTGTGCCGTTCGCTGCTCATCGTCGCTATCCGGCCACGCTGTGCTTGTTCATCGGGCGTCATTGGCCTGCGAGCGCCTCAAGTACGTCGCCGGATTGCCGCACGAGACCGAGCCTCGGGAAGATGTAATTCAGCGACGCATGGTGATGCTCGGGCGCGCCGCAGCTCATTGCATCCTCGACGAGCACCAGCGAGTAGCCGTGCTCGTGCGCGGCGCGGGCTGTCGACTCGACGCCGATGTTCGTCGAAATCCCGCCGAGCACAATGGTTTGGATGCCGCGACGCCGCAATTGCAGGTCGAGCTCGGTGCCGTAAAAAGCGCTCCATTGGCGCTTCGTGATCTTGATGTCGCGCTCCTCCACCGCCAGTTCGGCGGGGAAGTCCCACCAGTTCGAGGGCAGTCCGCCGGGGGGAAGCGCGATGGGCTGATCAACGGGCTGCTTCAGTGCATCGCCGAAGTCGGCGCTCCAGCCCACCCGGACCAGGACGACCGGCGCGTTCACTTCCCGGAAGCGCTTTGCTAGCGTTGCCGCGGCAGCCAGCACGGCTTCGCCGGCGCGGGGTGCTTTCCCGAATCCGAGGATGCCCTGCTGAAGATCGATCAGAACGAGGGCGGTATTCTTGGGGTCAAGTTTCTGCAACATGATGGTCTTCCGTTGAAAGCGATGAGCCGCTGGTGTATTGTGAGGGGGTGCTCACAAATAGTATATGAGGATGAACTCACAAAAGTCAACGCCGAATACGGGCGACGTCAAGGCGCCTAGCCGCGCCCGCGGACATGCGCGGGTCGCATCGTTGCTGGAAGCCGCAAGCGCGGCATTCGCCGAAAAAGGGTACGAAGCAACGACGATGACGGCGATCGCCGCGCGTGCGAAGTCGTCGATCGGTTCGCTCTACCAGTTCTTTCCGACGAAAGAGCAGATCGCAGGTACGCTGCTCGATCAGTACGTGACTGAGCTTGAAGCAGCGTTCGACCGGCTGAGCGAGGAGGTGCCGTCGCTTGACGTATCGGTCGTTGCGGGCCGGCTGACGACGTTGTTCGTGGCGTTTCGCACGACGCACCCCGCTTTCGTGGTGCTGGCCGACGCGCATGATGTCGTGCTGCCCGGCGCCACCGGCGTGCGCGAAAGACTGCGCAAAGGAATCGCATCCGTGCTGGCCGCCCTCGCGCCGCGCCTGTCTGCGAAAGACGCTTTGTTCCGGGCCGTGGTCGTCCAGCATCTTATGAAGGCAGCCGTCACACTGAGCCACGATGCGAGCGTGGCCGACCGTCACGCGGCGATGCTGGAGTTCCAGCGCGTGGTACAGCACTACCTCGAGGACGTGATGGAAGCGGGGCGTGGCGGACAGACCGGTGGAGCGCAGCGAGGTGCGGCGCGCAAGGGGCGTTCCGCTTCGGGCAATGGCGCCGGTCCGAAGAGCAAGGGCAAGTCCGGCGTCTCGGCGTGAATGCTGTTGCTGCCCTACGCGTCATCCCGTCGCCGCGCAACGAACACGTCCGGCGGCGTGCACCTGGACGCTTTCGCTACCACTCGGACGCGGCGCCTCCTGGAGGAAACGGTCAACCCATCCACTCCGTCGAATTTTCGCGCGGCGGCGTCGGCAATCGCCCTGGTTCTACGAAGCAAGGCGCGCCGGGCTCGCGGCCGCTCGCCTGACATGTGTTTCGGGCATCCGTAGATAGACGAGCAGGGAAATGGCGGTCGCTATGCAAAGCCTTCCATAAGGCCCGACCTGCTGACCGTGAGTGCCCGTATCGGGCGACGGCTTCACTCGGATACCTGCCGTTGAACCTCTGATGGCTCGACAGGCAGCAGTGGGTCGGTGGCGGTCGCCCGACAAGGGGTCGGCCACCCCGTTCGATAATCGGCCACGGGCGGCCCTTCCCGGCCAGGAGCGGTCAATCGACATCTCAGCTCGCTTTGTGGACAATGCCAGTCTGCAGCATCAAAAAACTCGATCTCCCATAGGGTACAAGAATGAGCTGGGACGTTTCTTTGGTTAGATTTAATCGGACTTATAGGTCAATTTCTGAGATCTCCAGCAACGAGAGTCCGCTTCCTCTAGGGCGGCTGAAGGATATACAAATGGCAGTGTCGGAGGTGTTCCTGGGAACGAGCTGGGATGATCCTTCCTGGGGCATCTACGACTGTGAATTCGGCTCAATCGAGTTCAACGTAGGGCAAGAGGACCCAGTCAATAGCCTCTGTTTGCATGTCCGTGCTGAGGATGGCATTGTCGGAGGGATCCTTCTCCTTTGCCAACGCCTTTCCTGTCAGGCTGTTGACTTTACGGACGGCAGCTTTCTCGACCAGTCGGAGCAACCCGCCGCCAACTTGGGGAGATGGCGTGAATACCGCGATCAAATCGTGGGGGAGGTTTGAAGGACAGTAGTTCGGAGGTGGCAGATGACAAGATCGGGGAGGTGCGAGTGCCCCTTTGTATCGCAAGTTGCCTCTGGGACAAGGAAGCCCCTGCGCGGTTAGACCGAGGGGCGAGCCATAAAGGGACCTTCCTTTATGCTTGAGGTACTCGATCCAGACAGGGATGGACTCATGCCAGCTTGAATCCATAATGGTAAGCGATGACGGCACTTCACGAAAATTTGAAAATAATAAGTAGCTTTCGCTTGGATGTTTCTGGACTTGGCTTACTTATCTACTCGCCTTTCTCCGCAGCCTCCATTCGCGATGGTGAAGACTATCTACAGAAGGAATTCTTTGACCCTGATGTGGTTGAGAAGCAAGCGCTCGAGGGCCGATTAGTAGGCGTTAGTACGGGAACTTCGGGCAGCTTCTTGCTGAATATCTACAGCGGTTACCCGGAAGATTCGATAGTCGATAGCCAGGATTTCAAACTCAGACTCGGGGTTGTGGTACGGGATAGGATGCTGTGCATCAGGGACCTCTACGACCTAATTGATTGGCGTCCTGATTGCCCATCAGAGCAGAAAATCTATCTCGACGATGGCTTCTATCACATCACCCTGCTTAGCAGTAAGCCAATGTCCGGAGTGCTTGGGGACAACCAATCAATTGATGTCTATTTTCAGCGGCTCGCGGATTTCCCAAGCCTCAGATACAACGGCATCCCAACGCTATGTTAGCGCCTCGTGCTTAGGCGTAGCGCGCAAGAAAATTGGTCCGCGTGCTTCGCAGGGAAGCTTCCAAAGACGCGGCTTGAGCGTCCGCTTCGGAGCTATCCGACAGGCCGCTATGGGTCGTCTTCTGCCCTACGCGGACCGGTCCAGGAGGAACGCTCGGTTGTGCTCGGTGTCGGGCCGCACCCGGCCATGACGGGACCTTCGCCGGACGCGTGGCTCCGACATTCAGAAGACCGCTTTATCCAGCAAACGGTCACTCAATCGCCCAGTGCCGGCATCGCGGGCGGACGACTGAGGGGGCTTGGAAATTGCCGTTGGGGCTGCGCGGGGCCCAACGGCAGTAAAGGGTCGGGGAGGAGTCGACTGAGAGGCGTGGGGTGCGGTCCCTTCCCGGCAGTTCCGGCCATTCGATGCCGCCCAGCGGCGATTCGCCGAAATTGGGGTAATCTACGTCCAAAGAGAGATAAGCGGCCAGGTGCCGCAACGGCAAAAAAGACGCCCATGGACAGCCGCCTGTTCAAAGATACTTCTTAAAAAACTTCCACTGCGTCCTAGCCAGGATCCCAATGGTCATGGCGATGGGGAACAACACCCACCGCACATCAAGCTGATACGGTAGACAGACGAAAACGAGGACCGAGGTGGCGCCCAGACTCAACTGGGCATATTTCGCGCGATGGTACAAGCCGGACGATTCGCGCCCAGCGCTGGCGCGTCGGATCGAGCGTTCCACGAGACCATCGGTCATGCCGCACCAGAAGGCCAGCAGAAGCACCGGCCAGCCGGTCAGCAGTAGCATCAGGCGGCTTCCGAAGGTCTTCACGGCCAGCGCTGCGATCCACATTTCCTCGAGCCACGGCCGAAGCAATCTCTCGCCGATTGTGGCGTCGGTCCCACTATTGGCAATGTTGTGGGTGAGGCGGGAGAGGATGTCGTGTAGCTGGGTGACCTGGAAGAACAGCCAGTAGGCGAAGTCCGCGGATTGTTGTACCAACCAGGTGGCCCTTGAGGGTGCCCCGAGCAGGGTGGTCGCTTCCATCGAATGGCGGTAAATCTGGTAGGCGCTTTCCGCCGGGTCGGTCCAGAGATAGTGGGCGGCCAGCAGGAAGGTCGCCACGCAGATGGCGCATAGCACGCCATAGATGTACAGGATTTTCCAAAGCAGCTTGAGCGGCCAGACGAAGACGTGGATGACCTTGAGTTCGTGGAATTCGTAGCGGGAGCTCATAGCCAGCCTCCCGGCACGGTGAGGGTCTCGGCCTCGGCCGCGCTGTCATAGCGGGCCTTCATGTCGGCGGCGATCACCTCGAGCGATTCTGGCAGGGCCAGATCGGTGGCGTCCGCCTTGGGGTCGAACAGCGGCAGGCGCAGCTTGTAGAGCCTGCCACCTTCGATCAGCGCAAATGCCTGGCCCTTGGGGAGCTTGACCAGATCGGCCGGGGTCAGCATTGGCATGCGCTGGGTGGAAATGCGGTCCTCGCTGCGGGAGCCGAATTCTTCAAAATCCCGTGGGTCGTTGGTGTCCGAGGCGGCGCTGGCCAGCATGGTTGACGCGACGGAAACCTCAGGCAGTTGGTTAGTCAGAATCTCGGCTGTTTCGTTATTCTTGACCCGGAGCATGATGAGTGTGTTCAGGTTGCCGCCGATTTGTCCAGCCTTGGCGCGGTTGCCGATCTTGGCTTCGACGTCCGACCAGGTCTGGGTGTAGACCGTGACCTGGAAGCCGGCGCCGCCGGCCTTGTTGAGCAGCGGGATGAACTCGTCGCCGATCAGCTCGTTGAACTCGTCTGCGTGAACGACGATGCGGCGTTTGCCTTCTGCGGTACTTTGGCCAAAGCCGGCGCCAAACTTGTAGAGTTGGCCAGCGATGGAGGTGAGATCGGCAAACATGGCATTGCCAATAGCCGAGCCGACTTCAAAGTCAGAGAGAGAGTCCAGGCCGACGTAGACGATACCCCCGCGGTTGATGACCGACATCCAGTCGAAAATCGGGCGCGCATCACCGGTTGCTTCGTAGTCGGGGGAGATGAGCTCGGCAATCTTTCCGGTAGTGAGCTTCTCCAGGAACGGATACAGGGAGGCCACCAGCTTTTCAAAGTAGCCGCGCTCTTTGGCCACCAGCCCGGCCAAGGCGTTGGCCACCGGGTCGAACCATGCCTGCGCATTGATGAAATCGATGAGCAGCAGCAGGTCCAGCGCATGCTGGGTCTTTTGCGCTTCCTTGGTCTTGGTCTTGCGGCGGTCCTCATCGCTCGCATACTCTTCGAATGCACTTCTCCAGTTGGGCTGTGTCGTGTCCAGCCAGTGATCGATATACGCCTGTGCCAGCGCATCGATATTGGTGGCGTGCTGATAGATCAGCGCATAGCTGGGCCTGTGGCCCAGGCCATTGAGTGCGCGTGCGATGACGTTGACGAAGAGCCAGACGAATTGGCGAAAGGCGGCGGATTGTCCTTCGCTGGGCAGCGGCCCTGCTGTTCGGGTGGCCACCTCGGTGATGCGGCTGAAGCTGCCGACCGGGTTGTAGCGCGCCGAGATGTCCGGGTAGCCCAGGTGGAAGAAATGGAAATCTCTCTCTCGCCCGGCGCGACGGGCTTCAGCATACATGCGCCGCAACAGGTCGGCATCGCCCTTGGGGTCAAAGACGATGACGACGTCGCCGCGGCGGATATCCTGGCAGATCAGAACTTCGGCTAGCCGGGTCTTGCCGACGCGGGTGGTGCCGAGCACAAGCGTATGGCCATTGCGCTCGGCCAGATCCATCACGACGATGTCTTCGTCAGGTTCGACACCGTGGAGGGTGGGATCGCCTCCCACGCCGCCCCATTCGCCGCGTCCACGTGCCACGTATTTCTGGTTGGCGGGATCCCGGGCCTGCAGCAGGCGCTGCGAGTGGCGCTGGTCCCACGCAAAGCCCCGGCCGAGGAAGAGGAAGGTATCGGAGACCGGTACGTCCGCTGCGGCGATGACGTACTTCGGCAGCCGCTTCAAGTTGCGGTGAAAACGCACGATCCGGTAGCCCTGATGCAGGCGCCAGGCGGCAAGCGTGTAGAAGCCCAACAT
>NZ_JBXAOE010000062.1:0-13154 GCF_058802485.1 Cupriavidus sp. GW822-FHT02D05
ATCCCTATCCCTATCCCTATCCCTATCCCTATCCCTATCCCTATCCCTATCCCTATCCCTATCCCTATCCCTATCCCTATCCCTATCCCTATCCCTATCCCTATCCCTATCCCTATCCCCATGGCATCGTAATCGACTTCAGATTAGTAAAACTCTTGATCGCCTCCTGCACCCCTTCCTTATACCCAAGCCCCGAATCCTTGATCCCGCCAAACGGCGTCAGCTCGATACGATAGCCCGGTACTTCCCACAGGTTGACCGTTCCCACCTGCAACTCATCGGCAAAGCGCGCAAAGTCGTCCATCCGGTTAGTGCATACACCCGAGGACAATCCAAACGCGGTGCCGTTGGATATCCGGATGGCGTCATCGATATCGCGGAAGGTAATGATGGGCGAGACCGGGCCGAAGGTTTCCTCCCGCACCACCGTCATGGCGGGATCCACGCGATCGATCACGGTGGGCGAGTAGCGCGCGCCGTCGCGGTGGTTGCCGAGCACCAGGCGGGCGCCCTGCGCAACGGCTTCTTTCACGCGGGACTCGAACAGCGCGGCGGCTTCGGCGTCGATCACGGTGCCCATGTCCACGGTGCGGTCCATGGGATCGCCGTATTTCCATGCCCGGGTCTTTTCCACCACCAGCTCGGTGAAGCGGTCCGCCACGGCCTGGTGCACCAGCATGCGCTTGACGGCCGTGCACCGTTGCCCGGAGTTCTTGTACGAGCCCTGCACCGCCAGGTCGGTGGCGCGCTCCAGGTCGGCATCGTCCATCACGATCAGCGGATCGTTGCCGCCCAACTCCAGCACCACGCGCTTGTAGCCGGCCTTGTTGGCGATGTACTTGCCGATGCCGACGCCACCGGTGAAGGTGACCAGATCCACCGAGGGGTGGGTGATCAGTTCGTCGGCGATCTCGCGCGGATCGCCCGTGACCACCTGCAGCATCTGCGGCGGCAATCCGGCTTCATAGAGGATATCGGCCAGGTAGTAGGCGGACAGCGGCACCTTCTCCGAGGGCTTGAGCACCATGCGGTTATTGGTGGCGATGGACGGCGCCACCTTGTGCGCGACCTGGTTCATCGGATGGTTGAACGGCGTGATGGCGCAGATCACGCCAAGGAACGGCGAGCGCTGGGTCATCACGCGGCGCTTCTTGCCGTGCGGGGTCAGGTCGCACGAGAACAGCTGGCCGTCATCGCGCAGGGTTTCATTGGCGGCAAAGCCAAGCACATCGGCCACGCGGCCGATCTCATACAGCGAATCCTTCTTGCATAGCCCGGACTCCAGCGTGATCAGGTCGGACGCCTCCTCCACGCGCTCGCGCAGCAGCGCGGCGGCGCGGTTGAGGATGGCGGCGCGCTCGAAGCGGGTCAGCGTGGAGCGGTAGGCGCGCGCCACGGCAAACGCTTGGCGCACGTCTTCCACGCTGGCCATCGGCACGGTCCCGACCAGCGAGCCGTCGTACGGGTTGCACACTTCGATCACGCGCTCGCGCATGACCTTCTTGCCATCGATGCGCAGCGCTTCGGCGCGGAAATGCGGGCTGACCTGGCCGGTGGAAAACTTGGGGGCGTTCATGTCGGTTCTCGCGTCAAGAGTTCGGGACGGATACGTATCGGGCAGCGCTCAGTGCAGGTGATTGAGCGCAACGTCGAAGATGTCGAAGTTGCGCAGCTGCGCCTTGCCGGGAATGCCCGCCGTGGCGCGGTTGAACACCAGCGGCACGGTCTGCTCCGACACGCCGCCGTGGGAGCGCAGCGGTGCGTCCAGCCCCGACAGGTCGTGGCGGCTCTGGCTGGTGCCCAACACCACGTGCTTATCGCTGACGATCACCAGGTCACCCACGCGGTCCGGCGGCAGCTCGAATCGCGCGCAGGCTTCGGCGTTGTCGAGCACGCTTTCGATACCCGGCAGGGCCGCCAGCTTGCCCTTGAGCGCGACGCGGTCGACATCTTCCGGCAGGTAGACGGTGGCATAGGAGCCAAGCGCGCCGTGGTGCACCACATAGGGATCGGTGATCGGCAGGATCACGCGCGCGCCGCCGGCTTCCACGCCACGGCCGAGCCAGTTGTCGAACTGGTCCTGCAGGTAGATCACGTTGGGGGCCTTGGTGGCGTCGTCGTGCTTGGCGTTCATGCCGTGGTCGGCGGTCAGCGCCAGCACGCAGCCGAGCGCGTCGAGCTGCGCCAGGTACTTGTCCATCATGGCGTAGAACGCATTGGCGCCGTCCGAGCCGGGGGCGAACTTGTGCTGGATGTAGTCAGTGGTGGACAGGTACATCAGGTCCGGCCGGCGGGTTTCCATCAGCCGCACGCCGGCGGCAAAGACAAACTCGGACAGCTCGGCGCTGTACACGCTCGGCACCGGCATGCCGACAAGGTCCAGCACGTTGTCGATGCCGTTGTCCTCCAGCGTGGCCTGGTCGGCCTTCTCCGAGGAGAAGCAGATGCCGCGCATGCCATGGCCGAGCAGCCGGCGCAGCTTGTCCTTGGCGGTCACCACCGCCACGCTGGCGCCAGCATCGGCAAAGGCGGCCAGGATGGTGCCGGCGCGCAGGTACTTGGGGTCGTTCATCATCACTTCCTCGCCGCGGCCACCGTTGACGCTGCGATCGAAGAAGTAGTTGCCGCAGATGCCGTGCACCGCCGGCGGCGCGCCGCACACGATGGACAAGTTGTTCGGGTTGGTGAAGGTGGGCACCACGCACGCCCCGCGAAAGCTCGCGCCCTCGGCCAGCAGCCGTTTCAGGTACGGCGCGCGGCCGCTGGCGGCGGCGGCTTCCAGGTAATCGAATTCACATCCGTCCACGCAGACCACCACCACGGGCTGTTTCATCCATTGGTAGGTGCGCTGATTGACCGTGATGCTCGGGGCGGCGACGCTGGAAGGATTCGGGTTCGACATGTCGGGATTCCTGTGCGGGAAAGGAAGGGCTTCAGGGCTGATCGGTCGCCGCGCCGCCATCCACTGGCGCCACGGCGGCATGCATGCGGGTGCGGCCGCGTTCCACGTGCTCGCGCATCAGCCTGCCCGCCAGCTCGACATCGCGCGCGGCGATGGCCGACACGATCTCGCGGTGCTCGCGGGTAGAGGTGGGGATGGCGTTGCTGTCGGCGCAAAGCGCCTCGCGCCGGAACAAGGTGAGTTCCTTGACCAGGCGCCGGTAGGTTTCCACCAGCTTGCGGTTGCCGGCGAGTTCCACCATGCGGTCATGCAGGGTGAGGTTAAGACGGGTGTATTCGTCGAGGTCGCGCGCGGTGCTGGCCGCGCCCATGGCCTCGATCAGCGCGCGCAGCTCGCGCACGCCCTGCGCCGTGATGTTGGCGGCGAGCAGCCGGCCTACGTACTCATCCAGCACCGCGCGCAGCGCATAGATCTCGTCGGCTTCTTCCAGGGAGATGGCGCGCACGAACACGCCGCGGTTTTTCTCGGTGCGCAGCAGGCCGGCCTGCTCCAGCGCCCGGAAGGCTTCGCGCAGCGGACCGCGCGACACATTGAACTCGCCCGCGAGTTCGATTTCATTGAGCCTGGCGCCGGGCAGCAGGCCGCCGGACACGATGCGCATTTCAAGCTCGCGCTGCACCAAGGTGGTCAGCGACTGGCTCTGCAGGATCGCGATATCGCTCGACTGAGCGGCTGGCCGTGACATGAAGACTCCTGATTCGGGACCATCAAAATTCCTGGTTGTCATTAAAGCAAGCAGTTTGTATATTGTCAACAAACTAGGCGACGGCGAGGAGAGCGGAATGACGCGAACATCCCGGAAGAAACCAGCATCACGTCTTATAAGTGTTATAAAACAAATACTTATCGTCTATATAAGGCGATGCGGTGGTGGCGCGACATGCCACAAATCATCGCAACAAATTCACCAAATTGACACACAATACCACTTAAAATGCCACAAGGAGCCCACCCCAAGCTGGCATCCGTGGAAATCGTCAACCACTCCCCTGATCCCAATCCAGGAGCACGCCATGATCCGCGGCAACGACCCCATCCTGCTGACCCCCGGCCCCCTCACCACCTCGCTCGCCACCAAGCAAGCCATGCTGCGCGACTGGGGATCGTGGGACAGCAGCTTCAACGCCATCACGCGCAGCCTGTGCGACGACCTGATCGCCATCGTGCGCGGGCAGGATACGCACGTCTGCGTGCCCATGCAGGGCAGCGGCACCTTCTCGGTGGAAGCCGCCATCGCCAACGTGGTGCCACGCGACGGCAAGGTGCTGGTGCCGCAGAACGGCGCCTATTGCCAGCGCATCCTCAAGATCTGCAAGGTGCTGGGACGAGCCAGCGTGGAACTGCCGATCCCCGAAGACCAGCCCGCCACCGCCGCGCTGATCGAAGCCGCGCTGCTGCGCGATCCGTCGATCACCCACGTGGCGCAGGTGCACTGCGAAACCGGCGCCGGCGTGCTCAACCCCCTGCCCGAGATCGCCGCACTGTGCGCGCGCCTTGGCAAGGGCCTGATCGTCGATGCCATGAGCTCCTTCGGTGCGCTGGAGATCGATGCGCGCACCATGCCGTTCGACGCGCTGGTGGCCGCCACCGGCAAGTGCATCGAAGGCGTGCCGGGCATGGGCTTCGTGCTGGTGAACAAGAGCGTGCTGGAAGCCAGCCAGGGCAACAGCCATTCGCTGGCGCTGGACCTGTACGACCAGTACACCTACATGCAGAAGACCACCCAGTGGCGCTTCACCCCGCCCACGCACGTGGTAGCCGCCTTCCGCGCCGCGCTCGACCAGTTCCTGGAAGAAGGCGGCCAGCCGGTGCGCGGCGCACGCTATCGCGCCAACTACCAGACGCTGGTGGGCGGCATGGCCGAACTGGGTTTCCGCCCCTTCCTCTCGCCCGAGGTGCAGGCCCCCATCATCGTCACCTTCCACGCGCCGGACGACGCCCGCTACGACTTCAAGACCTTCTACGCCAAGGTGCGCGAGCGTGGCTACATCCTCTATCCCGGCAAGCTGACGCAGGTGGAAACCTTCCGCGTGGGCTGCATTGGCGCAATCGACGCCAATGAGATGCGCAATGTGGTGGGGGCAATCGGCGAGACGCTCGCGGAAATGGGCATCGAGATGAAAGCACCGCTGGCCAGGGCGGCCTGAAGCACTTGCGGAGCCATCGCCCCGGCGAACGCCCGCCCTCTCCCCCGGCCCCTCTCCCACAAGTGGGAGAGGGGAGCCAACCAGCCGCAAGATCAACCAACTGTGGTAGCCGTGTTTCCCGCCCGAAGGGGCGGGAAACACCCAAGCGCGATGCGAAGCGAGCCGTCAAGGTTCACCTAGGCCGTATGGGGCGCCTCGGGATTCGGCGAAAAGAGCGGAAAAGAGGGACCCATGTCTGAGTATCGCCTTAAGGCGATGCGAGTTTGGGTCCCGGCCGCTCTTTTCGTCGAAGCCCGAGGGGGTAGTCGCCCCATCCGGCGCGCCTTCTTTGCCTACTTTCTTGGCAAGACAAGAAAGTAGGTCGCCACCCCGCAGGGGTGGTGAAACTGCCGTTGCCTTTGACCTTAAGTGCAAGCCACCGGGGCAAAACTGGATTACGCCCTGATACGCCGCTAGTGGCGAATACCGCTCCGGAAGTACAATCAAATCGTCTCGTTTTCCGGAACGGAGTCCGAATTGAAATCGGCAACAGTAGCGGCACCCAAAAAAGCGCCTTCCGAGGCCCCCAAGAACAAGCCCGCAAAACCCGTGCGCGCGAAGGCGCCCCTGCGCCTGGAAGAACCTGACGCCGCGGCGCCGGTCACGAGCATGGCTGGCGACACGGCAGCGGCGGACCGCGACACCCCCACGCTGCGCGCCTTCGCCCTGCTCGAATTCCTGGTTGCGGCCGACCGCCCCTTGTCGCTGGCGGAAATCATGCAGGGTTTCGAAGCGCCCAAGGCTTCACTGCACCGCATGCTTGGCGCGCTGGAGGCCGGCGGCCTGGTGATCCGCGAGCCGGGCGCGCGCAATGCCTATGCCGTGGGGCCGCGCCTGTCGCGCCTTGGCGTGGCCATCGTCACGCATTCGGGTACGCGGCAGTTGCGCCATGCCATCCTGGCGCGGCTGGTGGCGGACATCGGCGAAACGGTCAACCTGACCATGCTGCACGAAACCTCGGTGCTGTACCTGGACCGCATGGAAGCGCCTTGGCCGCTGCGGCTGGACCTGAAGCCGGGCTCGCGCGTGCCGCTGCACTGCTCGGCCAGCGGCAAGCTGCTGCTATCGCTGCTGCCGCGCGAGCAGCGCGCCGCCCTGGTGCGGCAGCTGCCGCTGGAGCGCTTTACGCCCAACACGGTCACCAATGTGGAATTGCTTGAAGCCGAGCTGGACCGCAGCGCGCACAAGCAGCTTGGCGTGGACAACGAAGAGTTCGTGGCGGGGATCTCCTGCGTGGCCGTGCCGGTGCGCGACGAGCGCGGGCAGGTGGTGGCGGCGCTGGCGGTGCATGCGCCTACGGCACGCTCGCCATTGTCACGCTCGCTGGAGTTCGTGCCGCGCCTGCAGGAAACGGCGAGGGAGCTGGCCGCTACGTTCTGAGCGCCCGTTTTGCATCCAGCCCCTGCGCGTCGCCGCTATTCAGGCTGGATGCCTGCCGTCTTGATGATCGCGCCCCAGCGAGCGAGCTCGGCAAGCTGGAATTTAGCCAGCTCCTCCGGCGACGACACCTTGACCTCCATGCCATTCTCCGTCACGAAATGGCGGATGGATTCGGTCGCCATGGCATTGCGCATCAGCGCATTGAGCCGGTTGATGATCGGCGCCGGCGTGCCTGCCGGGGCGTACAGCCCGTTCCAGTAACCGGACTCATAGCCCTTCACGCCTTGCTCCGCGATGGTCGGCACGTTGGGCAGCAGCGGCGAGCGCTGCGGGCTGCTGACGCCGAGCGCGCGCAGCTTGCCGGCCTTGACCTGCGGCAGGCTGGTGGTCAGGTCGACGATCATCACGTCGGTCTGTCCGGCCACAAGGTCGATCACGGCGGCCGGATTGGCCTTGTAGGGAACGTACGTGAGTTTCGTCCCGGTCATGTGCTGGAATTGCTCGGTGGCGACCCGCGCCGATGATGAGCCGGAGCCGAAGGTCAGCTTGCCCGGCTCCTTCTTGGCCAGGGCGATGAACTCGGGCACGTTCGCGGCCTTCACGTTGGGGTTCACCACCATCACCATGTAGCCCTGGACCACCTGGCCGATCGGCGCAAAGTCCTTGATGGGGTTGTAGGGCAGGTTCTTCACCAGGTGCGGATTGGCCGCCTGCGTGGTGTTGGTGGTCATGAACAGGGTGTAGCCATCGGGCGCCGAGCGCGCGACAAGCTGCGCCGCGATGCCGCCGAATGCGCCCGGGCGGCTGTCGACGATGACCGGCTGGCCCGTCTCTTTGGTGATCTGGGCACCCATTGCGCGGGCCAGGCCATCCGTGGTGCTGCCGGGGCTGGAACCGATCACGATGGTGACCGGCTTGGCCGGATAGGACTGCGCGCCGGCCATGCCGGACGCCAGCACGGTCACGCTCACGGCCATTGCTGCCAGATATTGGATCTGCATCTTGTCTCCTCTCATTCTGATTCTCAACTTCCGGGCGAAGTAACGGGGCTGCCAGCGCTCAGGTCGTGAGGCTGAACTCGGGCCGTTGCCCGGCCAGCGCCTGGGCAATGCTTGCCAGGACCATCTCCCCCATGGCGGCCCGCGTCTGGTGCGTGGCGCTGGCGCGGTGCGCCTGCAGCGTGACGTTGTCCAGCGCGAACAGGGCTTGCGGCACGTTCGGCTCATCGACGAAGACATCCAGCCCGGCGCCGGCGATGCGCCCGGATGTCAGCGCCGCGACCAGGTCGTCTTCCTTGACCAGCCGGCCGCGCGCGATGTTGATCAGGTAGCCATCCTTGCCAAGCGCGTCGAGCACCTCGGCATTGACGATGCCCTCCGCCTTGTCCGCGGCGGCGGCAAGAATCAGCGCATCGCTCTGGCGGGCCAGTGCCACGAGGTCGGGCACGAAAGTGTGGGGAACGTCATCCATCGCCTTGAGGTCGGTGTAGGCGACGGGGCAACCGAACGCCGTCATGCGCGCCGCGATGGCCCGGCCCACGCGGCCCATGCCGACGATGCCCACGCGCATGCCGCTGACGCGGCGGGCCAGCGGGATAGCGCTTGGCTGCGGATGGCGGACCCAGTCGCCGGCGCGGATAAACCGGTCGCCCGGGCAGATGCCACGGCACGTGGCGATCAACAGGCCCACGGCGAGATCCGCGACGTCCTCGGTCAGCGCCCCGAACGTCCCGGTCACCGGCAGGCCGCGCGCGCGGGCATATTCGAGGTCGACCGCGTCGGTGCCGACACCGTTGACCGCCACCACCGCAAGCGCGGGCAGTTGCGCCATCATCGCCTTGGTAATGCCGGTGTGGCCGCCGGTGATGACCGCGCGGATCGTGGGCCCGTGCTCGCGCAGATAGGCATCCTTGTCGGTTTGCTCGAACAAGCGGTGCATGGTGTAGAGCGAATCCAGCTTGTCGTTGATGGCAGGGATGAGGATCGGGTTCAGCTGCAGGATGTTGGCTTTCATACGGTGGGTCCTATCTGGAAGGTGCGGTTTCGCTGACCTGTTTCGGCGCTAAACTCATACGTCATCCTATGACCTAGGTGACTTCAAAACAAGTGAGAAATCAGACATCCAGGGTTAACACTCTGTCAAATCCAAGGCAACCGAAAATCTCTCGCACTGACTCTCGGATCTCCTTATAATATGTTGTATGACAACGTAACACAAAGAGCAGCCTGAGGCGCATACTAAAATCAAGAAGCCGCTCCGGCCATGATGTTCAAGCCGATAGATCATGATCACTGACTCACCCATCGACCTGATTGCCGACGTCCGCAATGCGGTCGGCGAAAGCCCGTTCTGGGATACGCAGACGCAATGCCTGTACTGGTCGGACATCCCCGCCCGGACGCTGTTCGAATGGCGCGCCGCTAACGCGGCAATCCGTACCTGGCAGTTGCCCGAAATGGCGGGGTGCATCGCCCCCGCAAGCGCCGGTGGCTTTGTCGCCGGCATGCAGAGCGGCCTGTTCCACCTGCAGCCACAGCCCGATGGCAGCATGGCCAGCCGCAGGCTCGCCAGCGTCGCTCACCCTGCCCCATCCATGCGATTCAACGACGGCCGGTGTGATCGGCAAGGCCGGTTCTGGGCGGGCACCATGCACCTCGACATGCATCCGGCGCAATCGATTGGCTCGGTGTATCGCTTCGACGCGCGTGGCCTGCAGCAGCAGATCGAGGGACTGATCGTTCCCAACGGGATGGCATGGTCGCCCGACGGACGGACGATGTACCTGTCGGACTCGCATCCTGATGCGCAGGCGATCTGGGCGTTCGACTACGATGTCGCGCACGGCGTGGCCAACCGGCGGCGCCTGTGGATCGACATGCGGCAATATCCGGGGCGCCCGGACGGCGCTGCGGTAGACGTCGATGGCTGCTACTGGATCTGCGGGAATGACGCAGGGGTCGTGCACCGCTTTACGCCAGAGGGGCGCCTGGACCGCAGCATCGCGCTTCCCGTGAAAAAGCCGGCGATGTGCGCCTTTGGCGGCGCCGACATGAAGACCTTGTTCGTCACGTCGATTCGCCCGGCTGATGCGTCGGTGCAAGCCGAGCAGCCACTGGCCGGCGGGGTATTCGCTATTCGCCCCGGTGTCGCTGGTATCGCAGAGCGCGCGTTCCAGCTGGCCGCGTGACCGGCCGATCGGGTTGCGGGCACGGCTAAAGCGGCAGGAGCCGGGCGGCGCGTGCCGCCGCCCGGCCGGCCACAGGCTTTACATCCTCCCCTTCCAGGGCACCAGCCACTTCTCCGTCTTGCGCATCAGAAGGTCAAAGGTATAGGCAATCAGGCCAATCAGCCCGATGCCCATGATCACCACATCCGTGCGCAGGAAGTTCGACGCGTTGAGCACCATCTGCCCCAGGCCCGAGGTGGCAGCCACCATCTCCGCCGCAACCAGCGTGGTCCAGCCAAAGCCGATGGCAATCCGCATGCCGGTCAGGATGTCCGGCAGCGCGGCGGGGATCACGACATGGCGGATCACCTGCCAGCGGTTGGCGCCCATCGAATACGCCGCGTTGATCTGCTCGATGGTGACCGAGCGCACGCCGGCCTGCGCGGACATCGCCAGCGGCGCGAAGCAAGCCAGGAAGATCAGCAGGATCTTGGACGTTTCATCGATGCCGAACCAGATCACGATCAGCGGCAGGTAGGCCAGCGGCGGCAGCGGGCGATAGAACTCGATCGGCGGATCAAAGACGCCGCGCGCAATGCGCGACACACCCATCATCACGCCGATCGGCACCGCCGTGACGGTGGCCAGCGCAAAGGCGCC
This sequence comes from Cupriavidus sp. GW822-FHT02D05, assembly GCF_058802485.1. NCBI lineage: Bacteria > Pseudomonadati > Pseudomonadota > Betaproteobacteria > Burkholderiales > Burkholderiaceae > Cupriavidus > Cupriavidus sp. GW822-FHT02D05. The sequence goes on from NZ_JBXAOE010000062.1 coordinate 10,355, forward strand.
AAACACGCGCACCATGCTGGCGCGAAAGTGCTCGGTCAGCGGCAGGCCGCCTTGCACATTGCCGTTCCAGGCATCGATAAACGCGTTGATGATGGCTTCCGGCGTGGGCAGGAACAGCGGCGGCAGCCAACGCAGGTGGCTGGCGATCCACCATAGCGCCAGCAGCGACACCACGGTGATGGTGGAGATGCGTGAACTGGAACCTTCGCCCGGCAAGCGGTAGCCGGAGACGGCCTTCATGCGGCGCGCGGGCGGCTTGGCGGCCACGGCGGCGGTGCCCGGCGCGGGCTCGAGTCTTTGAGCAGAAGCAGACATGTCGGACTCCTCAGGGCGTGGCATGGATCAGGTTGACGATTTCTTCGCGGTACCGGATGAACTCCGGATCGGCCTTGACCTCGCGGGCGTTGCCGCAGGCAATGAAGCGTCGGGCGAAGGGGAGCTCATAGGTATGCGCGATGCGGCCCGGCGAGGGCGTCATCACGATCAGCCGCGTTGCCAGGAACAGCGCTTCCTCCACGCTGTGGGTGATGAAGAACACGATCTTCTGCTCCGCCGCCCACAGCTTGAGGATCAGCGCCTGGATCGTCTCGCGCGTGAGCGCGTCGAGCGCGCCGAGCGGCTCATCCATCAGCATCACCGCCGGATCGTTGGCAAGCGTACGGGCAATGCCAACGCGCTGCTGCATGCCGCCAGAGAGCTGGTAGACCGGCTTGGCCGCCACTTTCTCCAGGCCGACCAGCGCCAGCTTTTCCTGGGCGATGCGCAGGCGCTCGGCGCGCGGCACGCCGCGCAGCCTCAGGCCCAGCGCCACGTTGTCCAGCACATTGAGCCAGGGCATCAATGCATGCTTTTGGAACACGACGCCGCGCTCGGCACCCGGGCCGTGCACGGATTTGCCATCGAGGCGGATCTCGCCTTCCGAGGGTTGCATGAAACCGGCGATGCACGAGAGCAAGGTCGTCTTGCCGCACCCGGAAGCACCGAGCGCGACCACGAAATCGCCGCGCTCCATGGTGAGATTGACTTGCGACAGGGCCAGCGTATCGGCGCCACCGCGGCCGCCGTAGTTAACGCTCAGGTTGTCGATTTCGAGTTTGGCCATAGCTGCAAACTTCCTGAAAAGAGGATTCAAGGCCGCGCGGCCAGCGTCGCCCGCCGCGCGGCACTGGCAAATCAGGCCGGCGTCCTGGTGGCGAGGGCGCGCTTCACCCACTCCGCATTCACACCCGAGCCGTAGTCCGGCAACACGGTCTGGATCGTGCCCTGCTCCTTCAGGAATTGCGCCGCCGATTGCAGCGCCTTGGCCGCGCCGCCGCCCAGCCAGCGGGGCGAGGCTTGCTCCTCCAGCGTGGGGAAACCGTACAGCGCCATGCTGGCCGGCACCGCCTCGGGCTTGGCGCCCGAGACCTTGGCCACCGCCTTCACCATCGGCGACTCCGGGGTCCACGCCGCCTTGTCCTGGCGATACTTGTCATCCGCGGCGGCCAGGATCTTGACGAACTTGACCATGAACTCGGGGTTCTCCCGCGCGAACTTCTTGTTGGCGATCATGCCGTCGAAGGTGGCCTTGCCGGTCTCGGCGGCGATCTTGCCGGAGGTCACCAGGACCTTGCCCGTTTGCTTGAGCTTGGCCAGCACCGGGTCCCAGATAAAGGTGGCGTCGATGTCGCCGCGCTCCCAGGCCGCGGCCACTTCGGGCGGCCGCATGTTCATGATCTTGACGTCCTTGGGATTGATCTTGGCCTGCTCCAGCGCCACCAGCGTGTGGTAGTGCGTGGTGGAGACAAAAGGCACGCCCACCCGCTTGCCTTTGAGGTCTGCCACGCTGTTGATATTGCTGCCGTTGCGCGCCACCATGGCCTCGGCCGCGTTGATATCGTCAAGGATCCAGAACAGCTCCACGTCCAGCCCCTGCGACAACGCCGAGGCAATCGGCGAGGTACCGGCTTCGCCGATGGCGATCTGGCCCGACGCCATGGCGCGGATCACGTCGCCACCGCCGCCGAACTGGCGGAACGAGACCTTGTAGCCGGTCTGCTTCTCGACTTCCTTCATGTCCTGCGCATAGCGCCATGGCACCACCATATCCTGGTAGGCGATGACAACTTCCTTGGTCTGCGCGTAGGCGCCCGGGGCGACGACGGCCGCCAGTACCACGCTTGCTGCAAGCTGCTTGAACCAACGCATGATGAACCTCCTCAAGATGAACGGTGTGGTGTGCTGTGGCGAAGACCGCCGGCAGGGAAAGCCCGGCACCAGGGCGGTGCCTGCTCGAGGAGGAAGAGGTGATAAGCATGAGGCATGCCAGTGTCTCCGTCTGGTTGGGACGTCTTTGCGTCCTCTCCTTTCTTAGCGGCGCTCTGCGCTTTGGCGAGTCGTCGCGGCGTGCACCAGGCGCTTTGGCAAGCAGCGCTGGGCAAGGTGTAACCGTATGGTAGAAAGCGGCCCGCCGCCGGGTTAGAGCCAGCGGGGACCAACTGTGGGTCCACATGGGCGCGCAGGTTGAATTTACGTCACTTTAAAGGGTATTTACTACCGTTTTTAGGTACACAGCATTCCGTTTATCGGATTTTCTTATTGACCATCGCTTAGTCTCATCCTACATTTCGATCCACGAACACTTTTCGGAACATTTGGTTCCGTTTTGATCGAAGACCGGAGACACCACACCATGAGCGAACATCTTCCCGAAACCCTCGCCGCAGGCACCCAAGCTGGCGCCACCACCACCGGCCCGCAGGAGATGACCCCGTCGGAAGCCTTTGTCGAGACCCTGGCCGCCAATGGCGTCACCGACATG
>NZ_JBXAOE010000063.1:0-13134 GCF_058802485.1 Cupriavidus sp. GW822-FHT02D05
CATGTCGGTGACGCCATTGGCGGCCAGGGTCTCGACAAAGGCTTCCGACGGGGTCATCTCCTGCGGGCCGGTGGTGGCGGGCAGCGCGGTGGTCTTGAGGGCTTCAGGCAGGTGTTCGCTCATGGTGTGTCTCCGGTATGGTTGTCAAAACGGAACTAATCGTCCTGAAAAATGTAATTTACAGAAATGTAGGACGCATAAAGTCGAAGGTCAATAGGTGAAACCAATAAACGAGATGATTTGTATCTAAAAACGAAACTGCTCTATCATGGCCGAAAGGGCGGCGCCCAAAGGAGACCAACGTGATGGATATCGTGACTGGCAAACCGGACAAGATGGTCGCGGCGCGCGCCCTGTTTGGCATCGACTCTGGCCTGATGGTGCCGGCATTCAGCGAGCGCGACGATCATGTGCCGGAGATCGACGAGGCCTACCGCTTCAACCCCGAAGTGACGCTGGCGATTCTGGCCGGCTTCACGCGGGATCGCCGCGTGATGGTGCAGGGCCTGCACGGCACCGGCAAATCCACCCATATCGAGCAGGTGGCGGCGCGCCTGAACTGGCCTTGCGTGCGTGTGAACCTGGACGGCCATATCAGCCGGCTAGACCTGGTCGGCAAGGACGCCATCGTGGTGCGCGACGGCCGCCAGGTCACCGAGTTCCAGGAAGGCATCGTGCCGTGGGCGCTGCAGCGCCCGGTGGCGCTGATCTTCGACGAGTACGATGCGGGCCGCCCCGATGTGATGTTCGTGATCCAGCGCATGCTGGAGCGCGACGGCAAGTTCACGCTACTGGACCAGAACCGCGTGATCCATCCGCATCCGGCGTTCCGCATGTTCGCCACCACCAACACCGTGGGGCTTGGCAACCTGAACGGCCTGTACCACGGCACCCAGATGCTGAACCACGCGCAGATGGACCGATGGAACGTGGTCGCCACGCTCAACTACCTGCCGCGCGCGGAAGAGGCCGGCATCGTGCTGGCGCGCGTGCCGGAGCTGGCGGACGACGCCGGCCGCGCGCTGATCGCATCGATGGTGAGCGTGGCCGAGCTCACGCGCAAGGGCTTTGCCACGGGAGACCTGTCCACGCTGATGTCGCCGCGCACGGTGATCAGCTGGGCGGAAAACTGCCAGATCTTCCGCGATCCGGCGCTGGCGTTCCGGCTGAGCTTTCTCAATAAATGCGACGACGCCGAACGCCCGATCGTGGGCGAGTACTTCCAGCGCTGTTTTGGCCGGGAAGTGGAAGCCGCGCTCGGCGAGGCGCCGCAACCGTGCTGATGCCGCCGCCCCGGCAGGCAAGCCGCCGCGGCCAGCAGCGCGAGGCCCTGTGCGCGGCGGTGGTGCGCGCGCTCACGGGCGACCGCGCGCTGCATTATCGCGACGGCCGCCTGTGCCGCGACCTGCGGCCGCTGCCGCTGCATGCGCCGCACCTGCGCACCGACCCGCAGGCGGACGATTTTGCCTGCCTGCGCGGCGCGGCGGATGGGGCGGCACTACGGCTTGCGCATTCGGACGCGGATCTGCACAAGCAGTTGTGCCCGGCGGATCCGGTGGAAAGGCTGGTGTTCGAGCTGTTGGAACAACTGCGCTGCGAGTCGCAACTGCCAGCCGGCATGCCGGGCGTCGCGCAGAACCTGCGCCACCGCTTTGCGGCCTGGTCCCGCGACTTCCATCGCAGCGGCCTGGCCGAGAGCCACCTTGGCATCCTGCTGTACACCGTGGCGCAGATCGCGTGGTCGCGCCTGTCGGGCTGGCCGGTGCTGGAAGACACCGAAGACCTGATCGAAGCCACGCGCGCGGCCATCGTGCCGGTGCTCGGCGTGCCGCTGGCGGGCCTGCGCCGGCACCGCGCGGAGCAGGGCGCGTTTGCGATCCATGCCCTCGAACTGGCACGGCTGGTGGGCGAGATGCTGCGCGCCACCCGCACGCACGGGATGCAAGCCGATGAGCAAGAGGCCGAAGACAACGAAGCCGTGCGCGTGGCGTTCTCACTGGCGCTCGGGTGCGAGGATGATGAGCTCGAGGCCATGGCCATGGCGGCCACAGGCAACAGCCGCGTGCTGCATGCGTGCGGCCAAGGCTACCGCGCCTACACCACGCGCTACGACCGGGAGATCGCCCCCGGCACGCTGGTGCGCAAGGACCTGCTGGCGGAGTACCGCGAACGCCTCGACCGGCGCATCGCCGAACAAGGCATCAACGTGGCAAGGCTGGCACGCGCGCTGACGGCATCGTTCGCCGTGCCGCAGCGCGATGGCTGGTCCTTCGGCGAGGAAGACGGCCGCCTCGATGGCCGGCGCCTCGCGCAGCTGGTCACCTCGCCGGCCGAGCGCCGTCTGTTTCGGCAAGAGCGGCACCGGCTGCAGGCGGACTGCGCGGTGAGCTTTTTGATCGATTGCTCGGGCTCGATGAAAGCGCATATCGAGCAGGTAGCCATGATGGTCGACATCCTCACGCGCGCGCTCGACCAGGCCGGCGTGGCCAGCGAGGTGCTGGGCTTTACCACCGGCGCGTGGAATGGCGGCCGCGCCCGGCTCGACTGGCTGGCCCGCGGCCGGCCCGCGCATCCCGGGCGGCTGAATGAAGCCTGCCACATGGTGTTCAAGGACGCCGCCACGAGCTGGCGGCGTGCGCGCGCCAACATCGCCGCGCTGTTCAAGGCCGACCTGTTCCGCGAAGGCGTGGACGGGGAGGCAGTCGACTGGGCGTGCGCGCGGCTGCTCGCGCGTGCCGAAACCCGCCGCATCCTGATCGTGGTGTCCGACGGCAGCCCGATGGACAGCGCCACGGGGCACGCCAACGATGCGTTCTACCTGGACAACCACCTGAAGGAAGTGGTGGCGCGCAACGAGACACTGCGCGACGTGGAGGTGCTGGGGCTTGGCGTGGGGCTGGACCTCAGCCCGTACTACCGCCGCTGCCTGGCGCTGGACTTGTCGGTGCCGATGGATATGCCGGTGTTTGGGGAGCTTGTGCGGTGGATTGGGGGGCGGCGATGAGGGGCCTTCTCACCGCTCCCGCCGCTTTGCCCTTCCGGGCGGCTACGGGCAGGCCATCTTCGTCGTGCCGGCGCCGGCCTCGTCGCCAGGCTGTTTATGCTTACCAAGATTACCAAGATGAGGTACCCCCACGTGCCCTAAGCAGTTTCCCTTCAAAGTGCGCAACGAGAAAGTCGAGGAACGCCCGGACCTTGGCCGACATGTTCAGCCGCTCCGGAAAGACGGCAAATATGTCGGCTGGTGGTAGGGCATAGTCTTCGAGCAGCAAGACCAGGCGGCCACTTCGGAGGTACTTGGCAAGGTCCCATTCCGCGCGCTGCAAGATCCCTTGCCCGGCCAAGCCCCAAGTCAGCGTCACTTCGCCGTCATTGCTGCTCAGGGCGCCGCGTACCTTTACCGTTTCCGTCTTCTTCCCCTTGGCGAAGCGCCAGATGCCATAGGCAGAGTCGTTCTGGCGCAGCACGATGCATTGATGCTGCGTCAGATCGTGCGGCGTGACCGGCGTGCCGTGGGTTTTCAGATACGAGGGCGCGGCGCAGACCAAACGCCGGTTGTCGGCGATCTTCCGCGCCATCAGGCGCGTGTCCGGGATCTCGCCGAACCGGATCCCTATGTCAAATCCCTCATCGCCCAGGTTCATTGGCCTGTCCGTCAGATGGAGTTGCACCTCCATCTGTGGATATCGCTTGGCGAAATCGGATATGGCGGGCGCAATGTAGGTGCGCCCGAACCCCAGCGGAGCGTTGACCCTCAGCGTCCCTCGCGGCGCCACATGGCTGCTGGAGATCAGCTGGTCGAGATCCTCGATCTCCGCGAGCAGGCGCCGGGCGTGCTCGAGGTAGACCTCCCCCTCGGCGGTCAGGCCAATGCGCCGCGTCGTCCGGTTCAGCAACCGCACCCCAAGCCGCTTCTCCATTTGAGCTAGCCGTTTACTGACGGCTGCGGGGGTGACGTCTTGCTCACGCGCTGCGGCCGACAGGCTGCCCGCCTTGGCCAGGCCGGCGAAGAAAGCAAGTTCCGAAGGCTGTCCCATCTTCAACCTCAAGTTAATATTAGTTTGAAATACAGTTCATCTTACTCCCTCGGTTTTCAACGATAGTTAGGTCACAGAAGGACGCCGGCATACCTGGCGGTGGAAAGCGGCCTTCGGTGTGTGGAAAACAACGAGAGGAGCAACGCGATGCGTGAATACAAGATTGCAGCCATCCCTGGCGATGGCATTGGCCCGGAAGTCATCTCTGCCGGTCTGCAAGTGCTGGAGACCCTGGCGGGGCAAGATGGCGGCTTCAAGCTGAGCGTCGAGCATTTCCCGTGGAGCTCCGACTACTATCTGGAGAAAGGCTACTACATCCCCGAAGGCGGGCTGGAGCGCCTGAAGCAGTTCGACGCCATCTTCTTTGGCGCGGTGGGCGCCCTGAACGTGCCCGATCACGTGTCGCTGTGGGGCCTGCGCCTACCCATCGCCCAGGGCTTCGACCAGTACGCCAACGTACGCCCCGCACGCGTACTGCCAGGGGTGAAGAGCCCGCTGGCCAATGGCAAGGACATCGACTGGGTCATCATCCGCGAGAACTCGGAAGGCGAGTATGCCGGCAACGGCGGTCGTACCCACCGTGGCCTGCCCATCGAGACCGGCACGGAAACCGCTGTCTTCACACGCGCCGGGGTCGAGCGGATCCACCGCTTCGCCTTCGAGATCGCGCAGAAGCGCCCCCGCAAACACCTCACCCTGGTGACCAAGTCGAACGCGCAACGCTTCGGCATGGTGATGTGGGACGAGATCTTCTATGAAGTCGCCAAGGACTATCCGGACGTCAAGGTTGACCGCGAACTGGTCGACGCCGTGACCACGCGCATGGTGTTGAAGCCCCATACGCTGGACGTAGTGGTCGCGACCAACCTGCACGCCGACATCCTGTCCGACCTGGCTGCGGCGCTGTCCGGCAGCCTCGGCATCGCACCGACCGCCAACCTGAACCCGGAACGCGTGTTTCCGTCGATGTTCGAACCGATCCACGGCTCCGCTTTCGACATCACGGGCAAGGGCGTGGCGAATCCCATCGCCACCTTCTGGACCGCGGCCATGATGCTCGAGCATCTGGGCGAGAAGCCCGCGGCGGACCGCTTGATGGCAGCCATCGAGCAGATCACCGCCAACGGTGTCTTCACCCCGGACCTGGGTGGCAATGCGACCACAGCGTCCGTCACCGAAGCCATTTGCAAGGTGCTGGTCAATCAGGTCAGGAAGGCGGCCTGAGGCTAAGCAGGAAGCGCGGCTCGCCGCGCCGCAGCAAACAGCTAGCGGGTTAGCACCGGCACAGGTGACCCGCACCGAGTTGGCCCCGGGTGGGCCAGCCAAGAAAGTATTCCATCAGGAGACAGGCATGCAATCCGTGATCCGGACTGCGGTGATAGCGTTCGGCCTCGTGCTCGGCGCCGGCACCGCTTTCGCCCAGGCATATCCCACCAAGCCGATTCGCCTCATTGTCCCGTTTCCCCCGGGGGGCACCACCGACGTCCTTGCCCGCACCGTGGGACAAAAGCTCACGCAGGCGCTGGGCCAGCCCGTCATTATCGAAAACCGGCCGGGCGCCGGTGCCACCATCGGAGCGGACGCCGCGGCAAAGTCTGCGCCAGATGGCTACACGCTGCTCATGGGGGCGGTGCATCACACCATCGCACCGAACGTCTACAAAAAGCTCTCCTACGACGTCCAAAAGGATCTGACGCCAGTCTCCGTCGTTGCCATCGTGCCGAACGTGCTCGTCGTCAGCCCAAGCTTCCCGGCCAGGAACGTGCAGGAACTGGTCGCTTATGCCAAGGCCAATCCCGGCAAGCTGACGTATGCGTCCAATGGCAACGGCACGGCCCATCACCTCATCGGCGAGCAATTCAAGGCACAGACCGGCACCCACATCGTCCACGTTCCCTACAAGGGAAGCGCCCCGGCTATCACGGACCTGTTGGGCGGCCAGGTATCGATGATGTTTGACACCGCGTCGTCCGCGCTGCCTTACATCAAGGCGGGCAAGCTCAAGCCGCTGGCGGTCGCCACGGCCAGGCGCTCTTCCGCACTGCCGGATGTGCCTACCCTTGCCGAATCCGGCTTGCCCGGCTTCGACGTCGCGTCCTGGTTCGGCATCCTTGCCCCTACCGGCACGCCGCCTGAGATCGTGAACCGGCTTAGCACTGAAATCACCAAGGCCCTGGCACTCCCCGATGTGAGGAAACAATTCGCTGCCATCGGCGCTGAGCCGGTCGGCAATACCCCGGCCCAGATGACGGCCCAGATCAAGGACGAAGTCACCCGCTTCGGCAAGCTCGTCAAAGAGGCGCGCGTAAGCATGGACTGACCAAGCGGCACGGCCGTCGCGAAGACGTCGGCCGCATTCAGTTGATGAAGGCAAGACAGGCAGCGCTGCAAGTGCGTCGCCACAGGAGACATCATGAAAAGGCGACTCATAAGCTCACTGTATGTCCAGGTGCTCATTGCCGTGGCGGCGGGCATCCTGCTGGGTATCTTCATGCCCCATATCGGCAGCGAGCTCAAGCCACTTGGGGATATCTTCATCCGCCTCATCAAGATGGTGTTTGCACCCATCATCTTCGCGACGGTCGTGCTCGGCATCGCCAAGATGGAGAGCATGAAGGATCTCGGCAGGGTAGGCTGGCGTGCCTTGCTGTACTTCGAAGTGCTGTCGACGTTTGCGCTGCTGCTCGGCGTCATCGTGGTCAACGTGGTACAGCCCGGTCATGGCATGAACGTCGACCCGGCGACGCTCGACACGAAGAGCATTGCCGCCTATACGGCACAGGTAAAGCACGAAGGCGTCATGGACTTCCTGCTCAACCTCGTGCCGATGAGCATTGTGGATGCGCTCGCCAAGAACGACATCCTGCAGATCCTCGTGTTCTCTGTATTCATGGGTGTGGCCCTGGCCCATCTGGGAGAGCGCGGCAAGCCCTTCGTCGCCGCCCTGGACGCGTTCGCCAATGCCATGTTCGCGATCGTCGGCATGATCATGCGTTTCGCGCCGGTTGCCGCGTTCGGCGCCATGTCATTCACGGTGGGCAAGTATGGCTTTGGCTCCATTGCATCGCTTGGCAAGCTGGTCGCCACCATGTATGGGACCTGCGCGCTGTTCGTGCTGATTGTGTTGGGTACGATTTGCCGCATCTGCGGATTTAGCCTGTTCAAATTCCTGAAGTACATCAAGGACGAAATCCTGACCGTGCTGGGAACGAGTTCATCGGAATCCGTCATTCCGCAGTTGATGCGCAAGCTGGAGAACGTCGGCGTGTCGAAGCCCGTCGTCGGGCTGGTGGTGCCGGCGGGCCTCACCTTCAACCCCGATGGCCAGTGCATCTACTACACCATGGCAGCGATCTTTATCGCACAGGCAACCAACACGCCATTGACACTCACCGACCAGTTCGTCGTGCTCGGTGTGCTGCTGCTGACTTCGAAGGGCTCCGCGGGCATCACCGGCTCGGGCTTCATCACGCTGGCGGCAACGCTCGCGTCGCTGGGGAAGATTCCGGTGGCGGGCATGGTTCTCCTGCTTGGGGTGGACCGCTTCATGTCGGAGGCGCGCGCCATCACCAACACCATCGGCAACGCGGTTGCGACCATGGCGATTGCCAAGTGGGTCGGCGCACTCGACGAGGACCGCGTCCAGCGCGTCCTCAATGGCGAAGCCGACCCGGAGGACCTGGAGCAACTCTACGAAGGTGTCGCGCCGGAACCCATCCCGCTGGTGCCGATGCAGCCGAACTATGCCGCCGGCGCCCGCAAGAGCGCCTGACACCAGAACGGAAACAGGTAGCGCATCGTGAAACACCTCACCATTGAAAACCCCCGTGCATTCCTGGCGTCGCTTTTCCGGACTGCGGTATCCGCGGCGGACCCGCAAGACTGCCTGGCGTGCGCATTACCCGAGCCGCCTGTCGGCCGCACCATCGTCGTCGGGGCCGGCAAGGCCGCCGCCAGCATGGCCCGCGCGCTGGAGCAGGCGTGGCCAGGCCCGCTCGCTGGCCTGGTTGTGACGCGGTACGGCCACGCCGCGCCGACCTCGCGCATCGAAGTCGTCGAAGCCGCGCATCCGATACCCGACGCGGCTGGCCAGCGTGCCGCGGTTCGCATGCTGGACATGGTCTCAGGGCTGTGCGAGGACGATCTGGTCATTTGCCTGATCTCCGGCGGCGGATCCTCGCTGCTTAGCCTTCCGTTGGCCGGCATAAGCCTGGAGGAAAAGCGCGCCGTCAACCAGGCGCTGCTGGCCAGCGGCGCGACCATCTCGGAGATGAACTGTGTGCGACGGCATCTCTCCGGCATTAAAGGCGGAAGGCTTGCCGCCGCGTGCCATCCGGCTCGCGTCGTGTCGCTGTTGATTTCAGACGTGCCCGGTGACGACCCGGTCAATATTGCATCCGGGCCAACCGTATGCGACGCGACCACATGCCAGGACGCGCTGGATATCGTCCGGCGCTACGGGATCCTGCTCCCGGCCAGCGCAGAGCGTCTGCTGGCGTCCGGCAGCGGGGAGTCCGTCAAGCCTGGCGACGAACGGCTCGCGCGCAGCGAGGTGCGCATGATCGCGACGCCTGCCATCTCCCTTGCCGCCGCAGCGCAGGCCGCCGCCGCCGCGGGCATCCAGCCCTATGTATTGGGCGATCGCATCGAAGGCGAGGCCGCCGCCGTCGGCAAGGTGATGGCCGGCATCGCCTTCCAGGCCGCGCAGGGAATGGAGCCATTCCGGCTTCCGTGCGTGCTCCTGTCAGGGGGCGAGACCACCGTCACGGTCAGAGGCGATGGCCGCGGCGGGCGCAATGTGGAATTCCTGCTTTCCCTGGCCATTGCGCTGGACGGCCACCCGAATGTCTTTGCGCTGGCCGCCGATACGGATGGCGTGGACGGCATCGAAGAGATCGCCGGCGCATACGCCGACCCCACGACACTCTCGCGCGCCTGGCAAAGGGAGATGGCGCCGCACACCTTTCTCGCCAATAACGACGGACACACCTTCTTCGAGGCGCTTGGCGATTCCATCGTCACGGGCCCCACGCTTACCAACGTCAACGACTTCCGTGCCTTGCTGATTACCAGCCCGGCCGGGAAAGGATGCTAGATCATGCGCCGCACTCGAAATGCCAAGATTGTCGCCACCGTCGGACCGGCCAGCAGCGATGCTGCAACCCTTCGCCGCCTGTTCATGGCCGGCGCCGACGTTTTCCGGCTGAATTTCAGTCACGGCACGCATGCCGACCACAAGGCACGCCTCAACCTCATCCGGGATCTGGAGACGGAGTTGGGACGGCCAATCGGCATCTTGCTGGACCTGCAAGGGCCAAAGCTGCGCGTGGGGCAGTTCGCGAACGGTCCCGTTACGCTCGTGCAAGGCCAGACGTTCCGGCTTGACATGGATAAGGACCGCCCGGGCGACGCGACCCGGGTTGCGCTGCCTCATCCCGAGATCTTCGCGGCGCTGAAAGCGCAGACGGACCTGTTGCTCGACGACGGGAAGCTCCGCCTCCGGGTAAGGGCATTTGGGCCGGACCATGCCGAGACCGAAGTGATCGACGGTGGGGTGCTGTCCGACCGCAAGGGCGTCAACGTGCCAGGCGTCGTGCTGCCGCTGTCGGCCTTGACCGCAAAGGACCGCGAAGACCTGGACTACGGCTTGTCGCTCGGGGTCGACTGGATCGCCTTGTCCTTTGTCCAGCGCGCCGAGGATATTCGCGAGATCAAGCAGATTGTCGGAAACCGGGCCAGCATCGTCGCCAAGCTTGAAAAGCCTGCGGCCATCGCCGAGTTGCATGCCATTGTTGCCGAGACCGACGCAGTGATGGTCGCGCGGGGCGATCTTGGCGTCGAAATGCCCGCCGAGCAGGTGCCGTCGATCCAGAAGCGCATCGTGCAGGCTTGCCGCAAAGCGGGCAAGCCCGTCATTGTCGCCACGCAGATGCTGGAATCCATGGTGAGCTCGCCGGTTCCGACGCGCGCCGAAGCTTCCGACGTTGCCACCGCCATCTACGATGGCGCGGACGCCGTCATGCTCTCCGCGGAGTCGGCCTCGGGGAAATACCCTGTCGAAGCGGTGCAGATGATGAACAGCATCATCGTGCAGACGGAGGCGGACCCGTATTACAGGGAGGTCATGGAGGCATCGCAGACCCCGCCGGAGCCGGACATCGCCAACGCCATCGGCAGCGCAATGCGCCGCGTGGCCGGGCTTCTCCACGTAGCCACCACCGTGGCTTACACAAGCTCGGGCTATTCCGCCATGCGCATGTCGCGCGAGCGTCCCGATGCCCCCATCATCGGCATGACCCCGAACCTGCATGCTGCGCGTGCCATGGCGCTCGTCTGGGGTGTCCATGCGGTCATCATCCATGAAGTGGAGAGCGTCACCGAGATGACGAACTATGCCTGCGACACTGCCGAGAGCGAGGGTTTTGCCACTTCAGGGCAAGTCATCGTGATCTCCGCGGGCATGCCCTTTGGCACGCCCGGCACGACCAACCTGCTTCGCATCGCAACAGTTGGCCAGCCGGCCGCCTGAAGACCCTCGGCACCCACGACATCAGTATTCGAGGCCCCACCAAGGGTGCTGTGGATTGAGGGGCGGTGAGTGGTTACCCCACCGCCGCCGGGCCGCGCGTGCTTGCCTGCGGCCCTTCGTTGCTCGTCAGCCTAGCCAGCCCTTGATGGTTGCCGCCATGACGTTGGCCGAGATGCCGTAGCGATCATGCAGCGTAGGCAGTGCGCCGGCGTCGAGGAACGCGTCCGGCAGGCCAATCTGCCGGAATGGCGCGCTGACGCCCGCGCGCATCAACGCTGCCGCCACGCCTTCGCCAAGACCACCGATCACCGTGTGGTTCTCGGCAACGACGACGAGCCGGCCGGAGCGCCTTGCCTCGCGCACGATGGTCTCGGTGTCCAGGGGCTTGATCGTCGGCACGTGCAGCACAGCCGCGCCGATGCGATCCGCCTCCAGCGCCTTGGCCACTTCGAGCGCGCGCATGGTCATGATGCCCGACGAGATCACGAGTACCTCCGCGCCGTCGCGCAGCAGCTTTGCCTTGCCAAGCTCAAAGCGATAGTCGTATTCGTCCAGCACCACGGGCACGTTGCCGCGCAGCAGCCGCGCATAGACTGGGCCGCGATGGGCCGCGATCGCCGGCACCATCTGCTCGATGTCCAGCGCGTCGCACGGATCGATGACGGTCATGTTCGGCATCGCGCGCATCAAGGCCAGGTCCTCGGCGGCCTGATGGCTTGGGCCGTAGCCTGTCGTCAGGCCGGGCAGCGCGCACACGATCTTCACATCCAGGTTGTCTTCGGCGATGGCCTGGTGCATGAAGTCATAGGCGCGGCGCGTGGCAAAGACCGCGTACGTGGTGACAAAGGGCTGTGCCCCCTCGTGCGCCAGGCCGGCGGCTGCGCCCATCAGCAGCTGCTCGGCCATGCCCATCTGGTAGTAGCGTCCCGGGAACGCCTTGGCAAAGAGATGCAGGTCGGTGTATTTGCCGAGGTCGGCCGTCATGCCGATCACGCCGGGCTTGTTGCGGGCCAGTTCCACCAGCGCATGTCCGAACGGGGCAGGGCGCGTCGCCTGGTCTTCTCCGGCAATCGAGGCGATCATCGCCGACGTCTTCAGTCTCGGCTTGGTCAAGGTTGCGTTGCTCATGCTTGTCTCCCGGCTTCCAGTGCTTCCAGCGCGAGCTGCCACTCGTGGGCGTCGACGCGGATAAAGTGGTTCTTCTCGCGTTGCTCCAGGAAAGGAACGCCGCAGCCCATGCGTGTATCGCAAACAATGATGCGGGGCTGCGCGCCCGGATGCGACCGCGCCGCATCGAACGCAGCCGCCACCGCCGCGATATCGTTGCCATCCACGCGCTGCGTGAACCAGCCGAACGCCTCCAGCTTTTCCACCAGCGGCTCGAACGCCATGATCTGCGTCGATGGCCCGTCGGCCTGCTGGTTGTTGACATCGACAATCGCGATCAGGTTGTCCAGCTTCCAGTGGCTGGCCGACATGATCCCTTCCCAGATCGCGCCTTCATCCAGTTCGCCATCGGAGAACAGCGTATAGACAAAGGCATCGGAGCCCTTGCGCTTGAGGCCCAGGCAGCGGCCAACCGCGATCGTCAGGCCTTGCCCCAGCGAGCCGCCGGACATCTCCATGCCAGGCGTGTAACTTGCCATGCCTGACATCGGCAGGCGGCTATCGTCGCTGCCATATGTCTCCAGCTCGTCCGCAGGCAGGATGCCTGCTTCGAACAACGCGGCATACAAGGCAATGGCGTAGTGCCCGTTGGACAGGAGGAAGCGATCTCGCCCCTCCCACTCTGGATCTTCCGGACGGTACTTCATGGCGCCGAAGTACGCGACGGCCAGGACGTCTGCAATGTCGAGCGCTTGCCCGATATAGCCCTGGCCCTGCACTTCGCCCATCAACAGGGCATTCCTGCGGATGCGATAGGCGTGCTCTGCCAATGGCACGGACGCTTCGGATGAGGATGAATGCATGTTCGTCTCCTGCGTGTATCTGATGGTCAAGGGAATGGGAAATCTCAGCGGTTGACTGCCTTCGCCGGGACAAGGAAGACAAGCAATGCGCCGAGCACGATGGCAACCGAGATGAAGATCAGGCCGGCCGTCGATTTCCCGGTCAGATCATTGAGCCAGCCGACGATGGCCGGGGAAAAGAACCCTGCGAGGTTGGCAACGCAGTTGACGGCGGCGATCCCGGCCGCTGCCGACATGCCACCCAGCAAAGCGGTGGGCAACGCCCAGAACTGCGACGACGACGTCAGGATGCCCGCCGCCGCGATGCTCAGGCAGACGAGCGACGCGCCGACGCCCCCAAGCAGAGGGAGCGTGGCAAAGCCCGCCGCCGCTACCAGCATCGGGATCGCCAGGTGCAGGCGCCGCTCGCGATGGTGGTCCGCGCTCATGCCGACCAGCGGCAACGCAACGATCGCGCACAGGTACGGCAAGGCGGTGAGGATGCCCACCCACAAAGGATCGGCGACACCAGCCTTCCTGACGATGGTCGGCAACCAGAACGTCAGGCCATACTGTCCGAGCACGACGCAGAAGTAGATGGCCGCCATCAGCCAGAGCC
>NZ_JBXAOE010000064.1:0-12797 GCF_058802485.1 Cupriavidus sp. GW822-FHT02D05
TTCCCCGCGGATTGCACTCACAGATAAGTTTTGGATCCGTAGCAGGTTGTGGCGAAAGCGCACCGCTCTTGCTCACCGCATCTTCGGGTTTCCCCTGGCATCCCGGGTACATAGCGGCCACGATGGCCAACGGATGTGATACCCCCTCGAGGTGAAGGGAGCATCATCCAGTCGTAGAAGCCGCCGGTGCCGCGCCTCGCAGGCGTAGCCCACTCGAACGAATAGCAGCGGCCAGAACAGGCGCTCGGCAGGATGCGCGGCGTCCAAAGACACAACACACCTGCACGAGAAACCGGCCTCCATCCAGCCCTGGTAGAGAAGTGGTCGAATTCACGGTTCGAACCCTGCGCTTGATGATCCTAGCTCGGATGGAGTGCCTTTTAGGGCATAAAATGGAAAAACAGCAACCGCTGGCGCTCACGCGATCTTGTAAACTCTCCGGGCGACTCCCGAAAACAGCTCGCCACGCTCGTCGACGCCAAACGGTTGCGCAATGCGCTTGAAGGCGTTCCACAGCGTGTCGTACGAAGTGGACAGCATGTCCACCGGGAAGTTGCTCTCGAACATGCAGCGTGATGGCGAGAACAGATCGATGGCCGTCAACACATGCCGGCGGTGGACCTGTGCAAAGGCTTCGGACGAGAGAGGCTCGGCCCGGAAGGCGTAAGCCGAGGGCTCGGTCTGCGTGACGAATAGCGCCCCCAGCTTTACGACGACGTTGTCGCAGTCGGCAAGTCGAGTCATGCCCGCGCGCCAGTCGGCGAAGACCTCCTCGCGCCGCCCCGCGTAAGGGCCTATGTTTAGTGGCCCGCCCAGATGGTTGAGCACGATCGTTGTCTCCGGAAACGCTCGCGCGAGGTCGACCACATCATTGAGTTGCGTATGCAACACCCACGCCTCGAAGCTCAAGCCCCTGCGGGCCAGTTCGGAGAAGCCCGCTCGGAACTCCGGCCGCTTCAGAATGTGCGGCTCCGACGCGCCGTAGATCGGCGGAAGCGAAGAGTCGAAGGCCGCCATGTGGCGGATGCCACGGAAGCGCGGAGACGCTTTGGCGTGGGCATCGAGCACGTCGCCAACGGCCGCGCCAAGGCAGAGGTCGGCGTGCGGCACTATCGCTGCGCACAGGCCTGCCGCGCGGCCACCCCTCTGCCGGGCATCGCGCGTCACCCGTTCCGCATAGATCGTCTCGCCCACTGGCCTCAATGGTGCGGGGCCGTCCTCGAAGTGCTGGGCGTGCGAGTCGACTAGCACCGTGGCAACGATATTGTGCTTCGACTCGAGGATGTCCTCACCAAGCTCTTCGACGTCGTAGGGCTGGAACAGTGGATGTTCCCAGTTCTTAGCCCACAGGTGATGGTGTGGATCGATGATCGGCAAGTCTGGGTCGACGACCGGCTCGGCTGCAAAGCTCTTCCACTGCTTGGATGTCACGCGCGTCTCCTGTCACTGCGATGCGATAGTTCGAGACTAGCACGTCAGAGGCCTGCAAACTCCTTCGGCGTCAGCGTCTTCTATATGGATCACGTCCGTTAGCATGCACAGAACATCGGAGCATCGCGCATAGGACCGCACGTAGAACGATGGCTGGGCGACGTTCGCGAATCCATCTCCACACACACCGCACACTGCTACTGCGGCATCGCCCGGTTGACACTTAGCCCCCCCCAACACCTCAATGCCTTTCATTCCTATGCGCTCGGAAATCCGGCGTGCGCTTGCCAACGTCCGCGACGGACAGACAGCGCGCGTACAGCCGATAATCGGGCAGAGCGCGCCGTATCATCGGGCCGATCTGATAGCCGACGGCATCAGCAACGACCCGGGCCAAAGGGTCGAGACCTACTACAACCGGATCGTCAAGTGCCTTGGAGCGGTACTCATCCCCTTACCGCCTGCTAGATCGAGGTGCAGAACTTGCCTACCGGCAACTTCGACTAGTGACGCGGAAAAGTTCTGCAGCCGAGCCCTATCCTCTTCGGACGAGGTCAGCGCGATACTACTGACACCTGCCATCTTACCGAGCTGCAGCGCAACATCGACACGCCGCCGGTGCCTTGCACCAGTACCGAATTCGCCGGGCGGCACTGGCCTTAGACGGCGATGGGTCGCTAGGCCGTGAGACACGCGCACGGCAACATCGCAGCGGCTCGTCCGACAGATACGACAGCTTCTTTACGAGGCCATATCTCGTTTTGGCTGGCAAAGCTGTCGACATGATCGTAGCGCATCGCCTTGAACTTGGCGGCGAACGCCGGCCCGCCGATCCAGTCGGCAAATTTGATACCGACAACGCGGTCACCCGGCGCGAACCTGAAGACAGGTTTAATACCAAAGTGGAGTACCGCCAATCCCGCGGCGAATTCATGCACCTTCTCGTGTCGATGCATGCAATCGCAGAACCTACGATTGGAGTAACGGAACAGGCAAGCCCGTCAACCTATGCCAGCAAGGACAAGCCTACGTTCGTGTGCGAGCAAGAGCCGGTCGCTCGCGAGGGCTATTCTACCTAGCCGTAATAGCTTCGTCGAAGCTGAGTGACTGCACGGGATCGCGAACAAGGAGAGCGCGCAATGAGTGAACGACTGAAAGGGAAAACTGCCATTATCACGGGCGGTGGTACCGGCATAGGCCTGGCAACGGCAAAACTATTTCACGCCGAGGGCGCCAATGTCGTACTCGCCGGCACATCAGAGGCATCTCTACGAGCTGCCGAGGCTTTAGGAGATCGGGCGGTCGCGACGCGCGCAGATGTGAGCCGGGCCGACGATGTCCGGGCACTGGTTGGTCTTGCCGTGGGGGAGTTCGGAGGGCTGGACATTCTTTGCAATGTTGCGGGAGCGAGTGGCCCCATGTTTGCGTTCACGGAATGCAGCGAAGAGAACTTTAACACCATGGTTGACGTAAATCTTCGAGCCGTGTTCCTGACGATGAAATTTGCGATCCCCGAAATGCTAAAGAGGAACGGCGGGGCCATCGTCAACGTCGCCTCCACCGCAGCACTTATCGGCACGCCGGCGCTCGGTGCCTACGGCGCGGCGAAGAGCGGTGTAGTCGCTCTGACCAGAACCGTGGCACTTGAGTATGCAAAGACGGGTATTCGCGCCAACTCGATTTGTCCGGGCCCCATCGACACTCCGATGTTACGGGCCGGCCTGGCACAGAATCCAGCTGCGACGGAGTATTTCCGCGACTCAGTGCCGATGGGTCGCATGGGCAGACCTGAAGAAGTCGCGGCGGCCATCCTGTTCTTCGCCAGCCCCGAGGCCTCGTACATTACAGGGGCCACGCTGCCGGTCGAGGGAGGACAGACGGCTGCCTGAATGCTTTCTTTCGCCACCGGACGGATTGGGCCTCGTCCGGCCGCAATGCAAGCTATTCATCTGACTGAGAGCCCGAAGATCTTTATGTATGGCGACTTTCAGCCCTGCAGACCGACGAATCCCGCGCTCCTGAACGAGCGCGGGGTCCTGCGCGCCGCTTGCTGCAATGGCGGTGACGAAAGCCCGGCCGGTGAGATCAACTCCGTCTATTCCTTCGCCAAGTACCGGCTGACCTATCGACACCTTGAAAGCGGGGCACATTCCGGCAAGGTCGTCATCGACAGCTATGGCTACACGCGGCAGGCCTGGGATCAACCCATTACGAGTCCGGGTTGCCCATCCGGTTCATGGCGTAGAGACATCCCCGATCCTCCGTCGAGGGTCAGCAAACGCCATTTCGTCCCCCAGGCTCTCATGGGCAAATGACGCTGGGTTCGAACTCATCAATCCCGTCCGGGGGTAATGCAGTTGACGGTGATGCCGTACTGGGCAACGGTTTTTGACAGGCTTACTGTCATGGTGATCAGGCCAGTCTTGACTGA
Organism: Cupriavidus sp. GW822-FHT02D05; assembly: GCF_058802485.1. NCBI lineage: Bacteria > Pseudomonadati > Pseudomonadota > Betaproteobacteria > Burkholderiales > Burkholderiaceae > Cupriavidus > Cupriavidus sp. GW822-FHT02D05. The sequence continues at coordinate 3,863 of NZ_JBXAOE010000064.1, forward strand.
ATTATAGGCGGGCGAGGTGTGCGCGAAGGGCGCCAAGGCAGCCGCGCTGGTGACCTGTATGATTCGGCCCCAGCCTCACTCCTTCATACCGGGAAGGAATCGCCGAACCATGCGGAAAGCCAAGCCGGTGTTGAATTCGAACTCCCTCAGCCAGTCAGCCACACTCTGTGATCGCCCAGGTCAGCGCCGGATCTTCCGAACCACCTGCATTGTTCCCCAATATGTCGATGTCGCCGACCTTTGCCTTTACCTGCTCCGCCACCTCCGCTGCTCCTTGCTCGGTCGCGAGGTCGCCTACCGCAATGTGCGCTTCCTGCCCCAGCCCGTTGATTTCATCGGCCACAAGCTGCGCGCGTTCGGCATTGCGGCCGTGCACAATCACGCGCGCTCCCTCGGCGGCCAATCGCTTTACCACGGCGGCGCCGATACCGGATTTGCTACCGGTCGCAAGCACGCGCTTACTCGTCAATTGCGGATCCATCCGTCGTCTCCATCTCGAATTCCCTGTTGTAAGACGGCATCGTCAGGTGCCGTCGTGCCGTACCAAACTCCGAATGCACCCCATTCCTGTCAATTCGGACGAGTTATGGCAATGCCCACCGTCTCGCAATCCCTAACGGGGGTGTCATCCGCAGGCGGCTCGGTGTGGCGCAAGCCAGCAAGGGCGTCGCATGCTACCGAGCACAACGAGAGTCATGCGAAGGTCCCTAACGGTCTAACAGTGATAATCCATAAACTCGCCTCCTGCGCGCCGCAGCGAAACTATTTGCGAAACCATCTCTAGTCGCCATCAACGGCGCCGACGCGCACGTCGCCTGTGCTGCCAAGCAGCCACACCGGTCCTCCCCTCAAATCGAGGGTCACGGTGGCCCTTCGGATCCAACTACAGCGATGCTGTCATTCCGCCATCCACTGGAAGCAAAATGCCGGTGACGTATCTTGCCTCGTCAGATAGCAACCAGCAGATTGTTAGTGCCACGTCCTCTGGCTCCGCAAGTCTACCCATCGGAATCATCGAGGCTACCGTCTCCTCCAGTCCGGGACGCTGGCCCAGCCCTTGTTCCAACATAGGGGTTCGTGTCGAACCTGGCATGACGGCGTTTACCCGCACGCCGGAGTCGGCGTAATCCAATGCGGCGCCGCGCGTAAGACCTGCCACACCCGCCTTCGAGGCACAATATTCAGTGCCGTTTTTGATGCTGGCAGTTGTCGCTGCGGAGGCAATATTGACGATAGCCCCGCCGCCTCTCTAGCATGGCCGCCAACTCATATTTCAAGCACGGGAATGTCCCACGTAAGTTAACTGCATTAACCTTATCCCAGTAGTCCGCCGGGATCTCATGAGTGCGCACGCCCTTGAAAACCACTCCAGCGCCATTGCAGGCGGCGTTGACGCGCCCAAATGCATTCTTGGCCGCATCAACCGCTCGGTCAACTTGCCTCTCATCGGCTTTATCGGTGCGTATATACAGCGCATTACCACCGAATCCCTCGATCGATTTAACCAGATCCTACCCCTTTACCCCTTTTTTTCACCTAGGTCCGCTATCGTCACCTGGGCCCTGCTCCTAACTGCCAGAAGAACCACTGCCGCCCGATCCCGCCGCTGCCACCGGTTATGAATACTGACCGGCCATTGAGCCCCGATGCACTGCCGGTCCCTTATACTGCTGATGAGGAATTCCCCATGTTCTCCCCTTCCCTGTAAAGTCTGCCTACGTGTCCCGCCACCGTGAGTTCCTCCTGCTCGCACCTCATCGTCGCAATTTCCTTGACATTCCAACGCGATCATTCGGTATTTTCGCAATAGGAATCCGGATTGGATGCTCTCTCCTCACGTATTGATGAAGCCGCTCATGCCGCCATCGATCCTGAGGTTGGTTCCAGTAATGAACGATGCGAGAGGACTTGCAAGAAATGCGATTGCGGATGCAAGCTCTTCCGGTTTCCCCATCCGGCCGACCGGTATCTGCCATCGCTTAACAAGAATCTTCTCGATCTCCTCGATCGACATACCGACAAAAGGCGGAAGCTTCGTCACAAACTTGCGATAAACAGGCGTATCGACGGAGCCGGGCGTGATGCAGTTGACTGTAATCCCGTGACGAGCCACAGTCTTGCTCAAGCTCACTGTCATCGTGATGAGACCGGCCTTTACTGCGTTGTATGCGGGTGTAGTGTGTGCAAATGGCATGGTGGCGCCGGTACTCGTTACCTGGAAGATCCGTCCCCAGCATCGCTCTTTCATCCCCGGTAGGAAATGCTGGATCATCCGGAACGCTGAGCCGGTATTGATTTCAAAGTCCTCGAGGAAGTGATCCCACGTGGTTGTGGCCCAGGTTCGCGACGGATCTTCCGAGCCGCCGGCGTTGTTCACGAGTATGTCGATCCCGCCAAGTTCTGCCTGTATTGCCTTTGCTACTGCATCTGTTCCCTCATTCGTCGACAGATCACCAATCACGACGAAGGCAGTGCCACCCGATTTGGTGATTGCGTCGGCGATCAGGCTGGCACGATCCGCGTTCCGGCCGTGGACAACAACTCGCGCGCCTTCGGCCGCCAGCCGCTGAACCACCGCCGCGCCAATGCCAGAACTGCTTCCAGTAACCAAGGCGCGCTTCCCTGCTAGTTCAAGGTCCATTTGTTTTCTCCTTTCAGATCGGCACTTTCGTACGATTGCGTCAAGCCGCATCAAGACGCGACACGAAGTTCAGAATGCCCGCGTTGAAGGCGTCATTGCGGTCGCCGGCGACCATGTGCCCGGCGCCACCCACTGTCAAGCATTCGGCCTCGGGCATCAGTGCACGAAAATGTTCCACCTCCGTCTCGCCGACGACATCGCTCTGCCCGCCGCGAATAAGCAGGGTTGGCACCGTAACGCGGAGCGCAGCCGCCTCCAGGCGTGACTGCACGATTTCTGGATGCAGTTCGCCGTACGACAGGAAACGGGGATCCCAATGCCAATAGAGACGGCCGTTGCGTTCGCGCAGGTTGCGCATCAGCCCGCTCGCGTTGCGCGGGCGCGGCCGATCGGGGTTGTATCGCGCCACCGCCTCGGCCGCATCTTCCAGCGTCTCGAAGCCGGAGAGGTTTGCGTTCATAAAGGCTGCGATATTCTCTGCGCCATGTCTGTTGAAGCGTGGGGCGATGTCCACGAGCACCAGGGCACGAGCGTGCACCATGCCCTCCCCCACGGCGGCAAGCCCAATCATGCCGCCTAGGGAGGCGCCGACTATGATGGGGAAGGTCGGTAGTCGCTCAAGCACACAAGAGAGGTCTGAAACAAACGCGGACAGCCCATAGTCGCCAGCGGGTGACCAGTCACTTTCACCATGCCCACGTATGTCGAGCGAAACCACGTGGTAGCCTGCCTCGACAAACACGTCGAAGCCGCGCTTCCAACTGTGGCGTGTCTGCCCGCCGCCGTGCAGCAGGACAATGGTCTGGCACCGGGGATCGCCGCCGATGTCGCCTGCGATACTGAGGCCACTGGCAATTTGAAACCGATGCATAACAATCTACCGTTCGCAGTGATAGGCGCAGATCAGACCTCCGTGGACACCAGTTCTCAGCCTTCCCCTTCGCCAACTGCTGGAAGGCCTACCGACACCCTGGGAGCGTGGCGTACTTCGGCAAGCTCGTCATCGACTGCAATGGTCAAGCCTCCCGGGACCGCGCGACGTGCGGGCCCCTAGCGATCGGCAACACCATCCGATTTGGCGGCGTACAGCGCAACCAGCAGGTTAGCGAGCCGAGGATCGATCCATTGCCAGTCCGGGTTGAGCATCCGGTTCATGGCGTAGGCAACGCCAATCTTCCGCCGGGGGTCAGCGAACGCCATACTGCCCCCTAGGCCCATGTGGCCAAACGACGCTGGGTTAGAGCCCATCGTCCCTGTATTGAGGCGGAAGCCCGCAGCATACCGGGCAAAGCCGCCGGAGCACTGGTCAATTCCCGCGACGCGCTCGCGACTGGCCTGTCGTAAGGTGTCGGTCGATAGCAGGCCAATGCCCCCGACGGCCCCGTCGTTGGCGAGATGGTCATACAACTTCGCCAGACCCCGGGCATTCGCGCTAGCCCCCACACCGGCCAAGCCGTGCAGCCGCCATTCGCGACGCGCCGGCCAGTTCAATTCCAGCAACGGATTCAGCATGCTCGCCTGGAAAGCAGCCTGGTTCGGCGGGTCGAAGATGTGCGTGGCCGTGTCCGTCGGCGCGACCATCGCTGCCTGGCGGTGGTCCTCGGATTCCGAAAGACCGATATGGATGTCGAGGCCGAGCCTTCCGGCAATCTCCTCGGCGAAGAATCGACTGATCGTCCGCCCGTCCACGCGGCGCATCAGTTCTTCTGCCAGCGTGCCGAAGGATACGGCATGGTAACCCCAAAGCCCGGGCTGAAAGTACGGCTCTTGCGCCGCCAGCAGAGTGGCGACGTGGTCATGACTGTAATAATCCTCCAGCGTCACCGGTTCACGCGCCCCGGCGAGGCCCGCCTGATGCGACATCAGTTGCCCCACCGTGATCGCGGCCTTGCCGGCGGCGGCGAATTCAGGCCAGTACGCCGCGACCGGTGTTTCGTACGCCAGGCGGCCGCGATCCACGAGCATTGCGATGCACAGTGCGGTCAACCCTTTCGTCGTGGACCAGATGCTGAACAAGGTATCTTCGACAACGCGAGCCGATCCTTTCGCATCGACGTGCCCGCCCCACAGATCCACCAACGCTTCGCCATTGCGGTAAACCGCAAAACTGGCTCCGATGTCCAGCCCCTCGTCAAGGTTTGCAGCGAAGGCATCGCGGACAGCTTCATACCCTGCTGCAACACGCCCGAACACCGCCGTGCCGCTGGAGGAGATCGCCCCCATCTCTGATCTTTCTTTGCCACCAGCCGTGGCGAAGCGAATCACCGCTTTCTCCGCACGATGATGCCCGCCTCGTCCCGGTCCCATGTGGTGGTGGTCACGCTTTCTTCGCGCAACTTGTACTTCAGGACGCGACCGGTGGGGTTCTTGGGGAGTTCGGACCGGAACTCGTAGTAACGCGGGACGGCAAAGTGTGGCAGTTGCTCTATCGACCAGCGACACATCTCCTCTTCGGTGACTGTGATGCCTTCGCGGAGCACAATGGTTGCCTTGATGTCATCCTCACCCGTCTGTGCACCGATGGAATGAATGGCGACCTCCTGGATGGCAGGATGAGCGATATAGGTGCGTTCCAGTTCAAAACTCGACACGTTCTCGCCCCGGCAACGCAGATAATCCTTCCTCCGATCGGCAAAGAACAGATAGCCGTCTTCGATGCGGCCCAGATCGCCCGAGTGCATCCAGAAATTGCGCCACACCTTGGCAGTGTCCTCCGGACGACGCCAGTATCCTTCAAACATCACGTGCGGGTACCGGGGGCGAAAGACAATCTCTCCCACCGTGCCGTCGGGCACAGGCCGATCCTGATCGTCGAAGATCATGAGTTCGAACTCGTCAGCGACGCGCCCGGCACAGGTTTCAGGCGGCGTTTCGTCGGCGCCCACCATCGTCACGCGCGACCCCTCGGTCTGCCCGAAGGCCCAGGACGAGGCCAGCTTGACGCCGAACCGCCGCTTCCAGATTTCCCGAATCTCCGGCGTGATGGGGTGGCCAATAATCATGCGGAGTTGGCCATAGCAACGCTGCATGGCATCCGAGTCGGGTGCGTGAGCTATCAGGGCGAAGATAGATGCCATCAGTATCGCATTGCGGGCGCCGGACCGTTCGATGTCTGACCAGAAAGTGGTGACGGAGAAACGGGGCCAGATGGCGACGCGGTGACCCGCAACCAGCGCGCCCATGACCGCCGTCTGCGCGGTGCTATGAAACAGGGGCAGGCAAGTCCACGTGATTTCATCGTGAGCCTCGGGCATAGCCCTGCGCTGCTGGCGCCCCTGCATGCAGAGGTAGTTGTGGCTGATCATGCAACCTTTGGAGGGCCCAGTGGTTCCGGAGGTGTAAATCAGGGAGGCCAGATCCGAGGGACCGACGTCAATAGGTATCGGCGTCGCATCAGTGCCGCGATAGTGGTCGAAGGGTTCGATCGGTATGTCACAGGCGGGGAATTGGCCGCTGTCGCGGCAGAGAATCAGCGACACTTCAGGCAGTTGCTTTGCGATCTCGACCACGCGGTCGAGGTAGGCAACATCGCATATCACCAGCTTCGCCCCGGCGTCCGCAATCTGGTGACGCAGGAACTCGTGCCGATAAGCATTGTTGATGGGCACCCAGATCGCCCCGAGCTTGTTGATGCCGAACCAACAGGTCACGACATCGATGCTCGTGTCCAGGAAGGTCACCACCGTGTCGCCCTTCTTCACACCAAGCGAAGCGAGCGAATGTGCCAGGCGATTCGCCCGACTATCCATTTCCGCATAGGTGACTGTCTCGCCTTGGACATCGAGGAAGACCTTATTCCCTGCATGTTCTACCGTGCGCTGCAACGCGTGGAGGACGGTGTCGAGCTGGCCAGCACTGTAGTTGCTGGCCGATGGGCCGCGCCGGTCATGCTGGGCCGTCCCAAAGTCGAGTGTGTTGATCATTCCGATTTCTCCTTGAGTGAAACAGAAGCCCAGGCGTTTAGCGCCGGGGTTTCACGCTGTCTACGATCGACCTGGCACCGTCGACGGCGCGGCGGGCACGCTCGAGCGCCGATACGCCTTGCTCCTTAAGTCGGGTGAGCGGCGTTTCCACATCGATCGGCACTGCTTGCGGCAATGCCTCGACGAGGGCTCGAAGCGGCCACACGCCCTCGCCCGCCGGCACGCGGTTCAAGCCCTCCGCGAGATAATCGTCCGTTACGCCGAGATCCAAGCCGTCGCAAATCTGAGCGTAGCTGATGTACTTGGGTGGAATCGCCGCAATATCGGCCGGTGTACTGCCCGTCCGCATTACATGCAGAAAATCCAGCGCGACGCCGACATTCGGTCTGTCGATCGCTTTGGCGAAGAACAGCCCACGTTCGAGCGTCTTGCATGCTTCTATCAGCCCCATGAACTCGATGCCCGCACCGATCCCATACTCGGCGGCGATCTCGCAGAACCGCCCAAGGCTCTGAATGGCACGGTTGTCATTGTCGTCATGCACATGCACGACAGCGCGAGCGGCGCCCAGTTCCGCTCCTATCTCGAGATAGCGCCGATACCGTTCGATGTCTACATCGGGCGCAATTGGGAACATCTCGATGTTCGCCAGTTCGATTCCGTTGTCGGCCAGCCTGAGCTTCATCTCCGCCTGAGTTGCGGGCGTGATTGACGGAAAGTGGAACTGTGGCCACCCCTTCCCAGGAAACGGGTCGACCGGGTCGTGAATCCAGGTGACAATGCGTTGGCAGCCAGTGGCCGCGGCCAGGGAAACGAGCTCTAGTGGGTCCACGTCGAGCGCAGTCAATTGATGCAATGCTAAGGGGCGCATAGGGTATGCCTTTCGGATTGGCGAATACAACAGCTGCGGGCCGGACCGCGTTTTCTCAATTCCACTCGGAAATATCGGGCACGGAACGCAGCGGCCTCGTCCCGTCCCATTCGCGGGCCGATCGCTTCATGAAGGCGAACAGCTTGTCGAACATCGGGTCGAGCCGAACAACCTCGAGATACGGCATCTCCTCGCTGCCCGTCTCGAAGAAGATATATTCGCCACCAAGGCCGACTCGTGCTTCCTGGACTGCGGTCATACCCACCTTGGCCAGGTCGCAGCGTGTCCGCTCCACGTCCGAAGACTTGACCATCCCATGATGAAGTCCTCGCCGCCGGCCCTTGGTCCAATCGGTGAAGATGGAGGGAGCCTCGCTGTGTTGATGAATGAACTCGATCTGCAGTTCCTTCCAATAACCCAGAGCAATGGATTGATCGAGATTCGTCGGTTCCCCGCGGTAGCGAACGTCCAGCAAATCGATGTGCTCCATGTGAAAGAACGGCCCGGCACCAAAGGTACGCGTCCAGAAATTCACGCTGGCCGGGATGTCGTTGGTGATGAAACAGATCTGCTCTATCGCGCCTGATGCCGCAGGCAGCGTCTTGAATGTCGAGAGATCCAAAGGTGTCATGCGCGTCTCCGTTGCGTTAGTTCGATGAACGATTCATCCCCGCATTGGCGGTTCGAACCAATGGGGCTTCGAGAAGAGGAGCTTTCCATCCTTCAAGATCCAATGCTCGAGCAAGGTGGTGTCGATCGGCGCTCCTGTAGCGGCCACCGAGCCGACAAGGTGGAACATCAGCGCAACGCTCTGCAACCCCGGCTCGGTTCCCGCTTCATCGAAACGGCGATCCATTTCGAAACGTTCGATCTGCCATGTATCAAGAAATAGAGCCACGAACTCGAAGAAGCCGTCGATGCCCTGGTAACGACCTCCGTAGGGCAGTCCGTTCGATTGGACGACCTCGAATTCTGGGTGGACGAGAGTTGCCAGCAAAGCCTGGTCACCTGTCGCAAAGGCCGCGAGAAAGCGGTCCACTGGGTCCATGGGGGTCTGCGTCATTTGGTTTGCTCCCGTTGGTGGTCTGAATGTGCACGTGCCATCAATGCGCGGGTCACCGCGATCAGGCTTACTCTCACATCAATCGGAAATATATGGGACGGTCGAGGATCAGAATTAGCGCACCAATCCTGCTCTACAGATGCACGGCGTCCTGATTCTGAACGCGTATGCCCAGGTTGCAGCGCTGCGTGTTGTCCCGACGGATCTTGAAGTCGAGATCGTCAACGTCGATGTTGAACGCCGGGGCAGCGCTCACGCATGCGAGCAACAGCTCGGAAGCCGCATGTCTGGGCGCGTCAGCTCGGCGCGCTACGTACGCTGACTGCTCTATCATTGAGGTGTCTCCGGTGTTGTTGTAGCCAGTCGCTTCGTATCGGCGATTCGATGACGCATTACAAAGGCGATCGATGCGCAGGCTTCTGACGCGCTTGATGCAG
>NZ_JBXAOE010000065.1:0-12297 GCF_058802485.1 Cupriavidus sp. GW822-FHT02D05
TATATCGATCACTGGCTGGACACGACACAGCCCAACTGGAGAAGTGCATTCGAAGAGTATGCGAGCGATGAGGACCGTCGCAAGACCAAGACCAAGGAAGCGCAAAAGACCCAGCATGCGCTGGACCTGCTGCTGCTCATCGATTTCATCAACGCGCAGGCATGGTTCGACCCGGTAGCCAACGCCTTGGCCGGGCTGGTGGCCAAAGAGCGCGGTTACTTTGAAAAGCTGGTGGCCTCCCTGTATCCGTTCCTGGAGAAGCTCACCACCGGAAAGATTGCAGAGCTCATCTCCCCCGACTACGAAGCCACCGGCGATGCGCGCCCGATTTTCGACTGGATGTCGGTCATCAACCGCGGTGGCATCGTCTACGTCGGCCTGGACTCCCGCTCTGACTTTGAAGTCGGCTCGGCTATCGGCAACGCCATGTTTGCCGATCTCACCTCCATCGCTGGCCAACTCTACAAGTTTGGCGCCGGCTTTGGCCAAAGTACGGCAGAAGGCAAACGCCGCATCGTGGTTCACGCAGACGAGTTCAACGAACTGATCGGCGACGAGTTCATCCCGCTGCTCAACAAGGCCGGCGGCGCCGGCTTCCAGGTCACGGTCTACACCCAGACCTGGTCTGACGTCGAAGCCAAGATCGGCAACCGCGCCAAGGCTGGGCAAATCGGCGGCAACCTGAACACACTCATCATGCTCCGGGTCAAGAACAACGAAACGGCCGAGATTCTGACCAACCAACTGCCTGAAGTGTCCGTCGCTTCGACTATGCTGGCCAGCGCCGCCTCGGACACCAACGACCCCCGAGATTTTGAAGAATTCGGCTCCCGCAGCGAGACCGCATTTCCACCCAGCTCGTGCCAATGCTGACCCCGGCCGATCTGGTCAAGCTCCCCAAGGGCCAGGCCTTTGCGCTGATCGAAGGTGGCAAGCTCTACAAGCTGCGCCTGCCGCTGTTCGACCCCAAGGCGGACGCCACCGATCTGGCCTTGCCAGCATCGCTCGAGGTGATCGCCGCCGACATGAAGGCCCGCTATGACAGCGCGGCCGCGGCCGAGATCCTCACCGTGCCAGGAGGCTGGCTATGAGCTCCCGCTACGAATTCCACGAACTCAAGGTCATCCACGTCTTCGTCTGGCCGCTCAAGCTGCTTTGGAAAAGCAACTGGCCGCCAGGACACGGTTGGAGGGAACAGGGGGGGCGATAACAGGCTGGCCTCTTGGGGGAGCCAGAGTTTCTGCCTTCAGTCCGTTGATGTTTCAGGGAAGCATATGGGTATCTCCGGCAGCCTGCGGCGGCAACTTGATTGCCAGCGCCTTGAAATCGCCGCTGGTTGCGATCGAACCCGCGTGCGCGACACCCTTTGGAATGATAATCAGGTCACCCGGGCCGACCTCGCGCTGTTCACTGCCCAGCCAGAATGTGCCCTTTCCTGAAATGACATACTGGATCTCGTCGGCGCTGGTGTGGTAGTGCTTCGGAACGTTGCCCGATTGCACTGCAACGGTCCCTTGTGGCGTCGCCACCAGCCCCTTCGTACGTAGCGTGCCCATATTGGGAACCTGCGGTCCGATGTCTTCATTGCTCATGGCGACCAAGTTGATGATCTGCGGCGCCAATGTGGCGGGCGGGATTTGCGCGTGGGCCGGCGGCAGTCCCGTATGGGCTGTAAGGTAGCCACAGGCAAAAGCGATTGGGACAGCGGAAAGAGCGACAAAGCGATGCATATTCATCTCCCTTCGGTTGGTCTGCGAGCATTGGATCGCTACGATGCATAATTCGCGCGATACGGCTGGATTGTCTCACCGCGATCCGCGCCCAGAATTAAGGGGAAACCCGCAAGCACTGAATCAATCGCTTGCCGAAAGGGGGCCACCCGAAGGAGATTCAGCGGATCTGGCTGGCGGTTCCCGACCCATAGCGGTCGGTCGAGTCTGCTACTTACCTCCTCGCCGGAGGCGAGCTCAACGAGGGGAGAGGCTCCTGTCGCCTGGTTTGGCAACCCAATATCTCGATGGCACGGCCTTCCAGGCCCCGCACCGTGCTTCGGGTTGATAGTCCGATTCGCGTGCGTTGATGCGACACCTTCCAGGAAGCTGACGCCTCGCCTGTGGCATCCATTCTGCCGCCTGAGTTTTCCTGGAGCTAGTCTGCACGCCAGGCGCGGAACGCTCATTTTCCCGGAGCGTCGCCGCCTGAGACGAAGATGGTGTGGGCCCGGGTCGGCAATGATCTTCGTGGCCGCCGACAACAGCAGCTACGGGGCGACGCTTTCCTTGAAAAGAGGCATTGTTTCGATGTGCTCCTGACGGCCGGCGATGCCGGGCCGGCGCTTTACACGCCGGCCTTAGCCAAGTGGGCCCCAAGACGCGAAGCCCATCGTTGGACGTCGGGGGTCGACAGGCGCACGAGAAATTCTGCGACGCGAGCCGGCTTGCCCCGCTGGTTTCAAGGCTCTGATTCTCGAGCGAGGTGTTGTTCGAGCATAGAACCGATACTCACCGCACCCTCATTGAGATCCACCTCGCCGCTAAGCTTCCATGCCAAGGTATTCCCATTTGCCTGCGAGCGCACCAAGATCCCAACGTCCTCCAAAACCGCAGCCAGCCGGCTGGTATCGGGTGGGTTCCTCTTACTCGCCTTTAAGTAAGCTTTCCCAAGGCCCCATGGGTAATCTGGGTCATTTTTCTTCGTCGCACTATTATATAGACCAAACGGTTGCCCACCGTACTGGTACTGTTTATTCGCATTCGCAAGAAGTGACAAAGTGCGGTTAATGACATCGATCTCAAATTTGATTTCTTTCTCGCCCTTGTCTTGAGCCTTCGTGACAATGCCGGATGCATCAATTTTGTATCTGAACGGATTATTCCCCCGCAGGGTTTCGCACGAGACCCAGTCGCCGTCCGACTCGCCGGAAGCATCAATGCCTGTAGGAGAGGGGGGAAGATCAGATGGGCGATTGGTGTCTGTCAGGTCTGCGTCGGATATCGCCGGCCCTCCAGGCAAGTCGTAGCCGATCATAAATAACGCGGACTCGAGTGCCCGTAGCCGTGTGCCAAAATCAGTAATTTTGGAGAACTCGCTCTGCTTAGCACCGTCCTGCTCCAAGATTTTGCTCAAGATCCAGTTGGCACGGAGATTCCATTCTGCGTGGTGTGCTCCCGACTTCAGTTTGGGAAAATTTTCACCAGGTTTGCGACATTTGGGATCGGGCGCGTTCGCGGCTTCCTTGGCTGGCGCCCATGGGAAGCGAAGTGCAGTCGGCACTTCTATGCCCCGTCCCCTGCAAAACTTGACGACCGCCCACCCTAGAGCCGCAGCGACTCGGCTGTCATAGATGACGAAATTTTCGCATATCAGCGAATATACCTTCGTCATGCCAGCATTAAACCGTAGCTTTTTGGAAAACAGCTTCGTATCCGCCAAATCTCCTTTGTCGAAGGCTTTGCGCGTCTCGTTGAGTAGCTTTGCGAGATTCGCCTCGTTCTTAAGCAACCAGTTGACGTTTCCGCCCCGTACACCGCCCCAGGTCACGATGTCGATAGCAGCTTGGCATGCATCGCGGTCATTGATGGTATCAAGCGCCTTCGTGAGGTCCTTACGTAAGGCCTCTAGTGCTTTGGCATTCGACGCGAACGAGTTGCCACTTTCCACACCAAGGCGCTCGATCTCGGGATGACTCCATTTATAATTCGTGTAAGCGTCGAAAATGCTTCTGCACTCCCAGCGCTCGCCGCTTCTCCGATTGCGGTAGGCATGGCTGAATTCATCGCGATCGAGATGGTTGCTAATCCACTCGACAAATTCCAATACTTCACCCGTCAGATAATCGTCTTTTTTCATTCTCTGATTTCTCGCATTGACCGCTTTCGCGATATTTCAAAATGGAACATCGAGGCCAGCGCGACCTTCTGGTAAGGCCCAAATCTGTTGCCCCGCCAAATCATGACGGCATTTAGTCCTGTTGTTAGAAAGCCATTGTGCCCGGTGGCGAGGCGTCTTTACTTGTGCCCCTGCCACTCAACGTCAGGATCGTCATCCCAAGCCGGGGCAAATGACACACCTTTCCACTTGGCGCTCGTTTGGTCAAAAATCGACCCGTGCCGGGGCCGATGGAAGTTATAGATGAGGCAAGAGACCCCATCCGCCCGGTACTTTGCATACAGATCCATGAACTGCGCGGTAGTAAGGATCGGTGCACGCTCGAAGAATTCCTGATTCTCCCAAGGGGTGTCCATGACAAACACGCGCCAAAAGTACTTGTACATGCGCGGATTGGGATGCGGCATGTATCCCGAGCAAAACGACTGAGTTCCGCGCCCTCCACTGGAGCTGATCATGTTCAGGAGATTCTGTTTCGTCGGTTCCATCATCCTTGTGCTTCTCCCTGCAAGCTTTTGCTTTGTCGATGCACCGCGCGCGGCGGTGGCGAACCTAGTCCTTACTCTTCGACTGCCTCTTCGGCACCTCGACCTCCCTGTCGAGCGACTCTATGAACCAGCTCAACGCGCGAGTTTGGCCCGCCGCCCCACGTCAATGGACCGTAAGGATGCCCAGCTTGACGAGGAGCTCATCCATAGTCATAGGATCCGACCATTCACCGATTCGCTCCTGTTCAAGAATCTTCTCCGCGATCTCGGGATCTACCCAGTCGTCGCTGTCATCCGATTCCATGGACTCTCCTCAAAAGTCCTCTGCTCTTTTTTCCCAATAGCCTGGTGCGTCGTGATGGGCATTGTCCATCGCTGCATCAAGTGACAGGGCCCAGAAACGCATTTTGGGCAACCGGAGCGTGCCGTCCGGATTCTCCAGGAATTGCTCCAGTTTCAAGTATGCGGGGTCGGCACGATCAAAAGGGGTGTCGAGGTAAATGCTACCTCGGTATCCCGCTATCATCCATCGGTCGCTCGCAACTTCACCGCATTGCCGCCAAGTGTAGCCATTCGCATCGAGCCACGAGATGACCTCCTTGCGTGAAGGATTGACTCTCCAGTTCTCAGGCACGGCCGCCCCGAACTGGTCCTGAAAAAATGTCAGGAACAGTACGTCCCGGCAGACCTGGCGGGCAATCGCGTCAATATGCTCGATGAGTTGGGGCATAAAAGGTAACCAGTACAGGTCGAAGAGACTTATGATATCGGCGAATCTGGCACGCGCGGTGCCAGATTATTTAGATGTCGGGATACCCCCCCAACCTAACACGATGAACAAATCATAAGTGCTCGATATGCTGCTCAGCAAACTGGAAGCCGCTACCTTGGAGTTGTTGTGGACTCGACCGGAGGGGTTCCTGTCCAGCGAACTGCAGGCGGCCCTCGCCGTGCATGGTTCCCCTCGTACGATCCGCAACGCGCTTGGGCTATTAGCGAGTAAGGGGTACGCCAGTGCCAAAGGCGCCACCAAGGGGCGAATATGGAAGCCCCTCAAGGCGGCTCCGGCGTCCCGCAGACCGACCATTAATGAGTCGATGGCCCTCCTTACCCTCCGCCATCTTGCGGAGCGGCACCTTCCCGCCAGCGTTGTAGCGTCGCTCGAGCCCAACTTCGAGGCTGCGACTAACGTCCTCAACGAGCACCCCACCGCCTTCGACCTCGCAGCAGCTCGCCTTTGGATGGACAAGACGATCCGGCTGCATGGCGGATACCCCTTAATTCCGCCAACCATTCGAGACGACTTCTTCCAGATCGTTGGGCACGCGCTATACAACGACGAGTCTCTGGATATCACTTACCGGACGTCGCTCGACGCCGAGCCCAAGGAGTCTCGAGTGATTCCCCATGCCTTGATAGAAAAAGGCCCGCTCTGGTACCTGGTGGTCAAGCGCCGCCGAAGCTCGGGGCAGCCGACACCCACCGTCCTCCGGATGGACCGGATCGTAGCCCTGAAGCCAGCCGGAATCGACCTTACTCGCGACAAGAATTTCACCCTCGACAAGTTCGTTCAAAGAGACCGAGCCATGGAGTTCTTCGCCGGCGAGCCGGCTCAAGTGCGGCTGCGCGTCAGGGAAATCGCGGAAGACGGGAGGCGAGTCGAGCATGCTTTCCGATACCTCAAACTGAGCCACGATCAGGTCATTGAGGAAGCCGATAACTGCTTCATGCTCACTGCGACCGTCATCCCATCCATATCCCTGACCAACCTTCTCCTCGAGAAGAGCACCACGGTGGAAGTGGTGTCACCAGCAAGCATGCGCGAGCAAATGATCGCCCACCTGAAGCAGGCCCTGGCCCAGTACGAGGATCACCCGGCGGAAGGCGTGGGTTCTGGAACCCAGCCTGCCAGTTAGCGCCCTAAGATCCGGATCGTTCTCACCTCACGGAGATGACCATGACGCTCAAGACGATCCGCGACGCTCATAACCGAGTGATGGGCTTTGTTGCCATGGATGATCATGGCAACGGCATTGCTCGCGACGCCCACATGAAGCTGCTCGGCCGCTACAACGCCGGGCGCGATTTCACTTACGACGCCCACAACCGGCCCTTCGGCCGCAGCAACCAGTTGTCGGCCCTGATCTATCGCGCTGGCGACTGAGGAATCTGGCAAGTGTGATAAATCTGCAGCTTTGAGGCCCGGAGCAAATGGACAAGGATCAACTTCAACTGGCAGCCCAGGCGCTGCGGGAAGCGAAAGCCATGATCGTGACTGCCGGGGCGGGGATGGGCGTCGAGTCGGGGTTGGCCGATTTCCGCGGGGCCGAAGGCTTCTGGGGCGCCTACCCCGCCTTGCGACATGCCGGCTTTGGGTTCGAGGAAATTGCCTCTCCGGAAGCTTTTCGCCAAAACCCGCGTCTTGCTTGGGGCTTCTATGGGCACCGGCTCGCGCTATATCGCAAGACCGTTCCGCACGAGGGCTTCCAAATCCTAAGGCGCTGGGCTTCGGGCATCCGCAACGGTACCTTTGTGTTTACCAGCAACGTGGATGGGCACTTCCAGCAGGCCGGCTTCGCAGATAGCGAGGTTGTTGAGTGTCACGGATCTATCAACTTCCTTCAATGTCTTGACAATTGCGCGGGCAGTGAGCCGTTTGGAGCTGGTCACCTCGCTCCGGTGATCGACGAAAAGAATTGCCTCTGGATCGGCGATTTGCCCCGATGCCCACATTGCGGCGGAATTGCACGGCCGAACATCTTGCTCTTCGATGATATTGAGTGGCAATCCCGCTGGTATGACCTATCTCGGGAGCAGATGAACGCGTGGGTGCCACGCCAAGCCGGGCGGATCCTCGTGATAGAGCTTGGAGCCGGCAATGCAATTCCGACCGTTCGTCGATTCGGAGAGCGGCTTGGTCGCCCGCTCATTCGAATCAACACCACCGATGTCCAGGGCGGTCGCCCCGATGTCATTCGATTGCAGGGTGGCGCCCTCCCGGTGCTGCGTAGCCTTGAGGCGATCGTCAGTACCGCCTGATTCCCTCTGCATGGCGTAATGTGGACTCAGATCCACGGCTCCGCGAGTGGCGGGCAAGCGCACTCGCGCTGGCGACGCCCACTATAAAAAGCCCTCGATGTTGCTTATTGGCGCCAATTTAGGAGGAATCCCCGACTGGCCGCTTGTGGCCGTAGGCGACCGTTGGTGTCGATGCGCCACAGGCAGTTACCAACTGCCGTTGCCGTGCCGTTGCCGGCGCGCGAAGTGACTTCGTAGCCCGATGGGCGTCTGTTGTAACTTGCTGTCGTCGGCAATGGCACGCGCAGCATAACGTTGTAGCGTTGCTATTGGGCCGAGGCACTCACGTACTCTGAACGTTTCTGTTCGAGTCGGTCGAACTCCGCGTTGTGAAACATTAAGTAAGCGGCGCGCCTGTCGCATGGCTTGCTCTGAAGATCTTGAATGGGGCCAAGCATTTCTAAGTCGCGGTGCGTCACAGACTTGGAGACTGCCAATTTCCCGTCCGGCCGGAAGGTAATCATATAACGATCGAATAACGCGTCTATGTTGGCCGACAGTAGCAGCCCGTTCTTGGGGTCGAGCCTTTGTGCGCCAGTCGAATGACTCCAAGGCACGATATGTGAGGCTCGCAGAACCGGAAGAACAGCTAACCGCGTGGCTGCACAAGCGCCTTCGAACTCCCGCTCCAGATCAACCCGAAACTGTCCCTGCCCCAGTCGTACAGCCACTTCTGCGAGACGCTCGGTCTCAGATTTGGACTTGTCCGCCAAGATTGTGTGCAAGTCATTCTGGATTTTCGCTGCCTCCCGACTGCCCGTCGACTGAAAGAAGACTCCGTCAATCCTTCTCGCCCAATCGCGCATTAGAAGCAGACTTGTCGCTTCGTCTTTGACCCATAGATAGGAACCGCTGTAGTCCGTATAGACGTGTAGGAGATCCGGATCACAATCATGCTCCCGGGCGAAGGCGTTCTTGTCGAAGTCTTGCGGAGCCTTGGCGACCGAGAAGGAAGCTCCGTCTTTTGGGAAGCGGTACAAGCAGGCGTATGGAGCTCTACGCCCCCAAAGGCCCTCGCTCATCTGTCCGATGTAGATGCCGCGCCAGGTGATACGCAACGTTCGTCGCTGTTCCTTTACAGGACCCTGCGCCGTAGTAGCGACGGCAAAGCCTTCGTCTTCCAGCGCACGAATGACACTCATTGCAAATGCACTTGGCGGGTTGCCCGTATAGCTTGAAAGGTCAGACATCGAACTAGAGGAGGACACTGGAGCTTGACTTCGTGGCGTCCCGGTCTTCTCCTGCAGAAGGGAAATCTCGCGTTCGATAAATGCCTCGAGGGCTTCTACCGAATCCACCAGTTCCAGCGAACGGTCTCCCTCCGACGAACTGGACTGCGCAAGCTTTAAATCCAACAGACCCCGAGGCGCCGGCTTGAGCCGAAAGATCCTGTTCCCAACACTCTTTTTTCCCAGGAAGTAGCTATTGCTAATCGTATTAGCTTCTCGCTCCAACGCAGGAAACCTATCGCAGACGAGGGCGTGGATCTGTTCGAGACTTAGGTTTGTCTTCATGGCCTACTGTTGAAGTGAAAGTATCATGATACTGACTCAAGCTTTAAGGCAGAAGCCACTTTTAGCGCGGACCACTCCGGCTTAGGACATGCTTCGCCGAAATGCCCATGAAACGCTGGAACTGGCTGCGGAACGGTCGTCCTGGCGTCCATGCGCGCGTTCAAGCGAACGACCGGACACGGCTGTTCCCGGCCATTCTAATTACGTACCGAGATCGAGGACGCCCATAATAGCTCGATCTCGCTGCAAGAGCGTAATCGGACACGCCATGCGACAGGCCGCCGCTGACAGTTGTCAGGAATCACTCGCACCGGTTACTTGAAATCTGAGCCCCGGTTCGCTGAACTGCCTCGGCAGCTCGTTGAGCCTCAGCGGGATCGTTCCGGGCCATAGCACGCTCAGACCAAGCCAGGTTTGCCGTGTACTGCTGCCGCAGGGAAGGGCAGATGATGCTCGATGCGAGTCGTTTCGCAGACTGTTGGTCGCCAATCACAAATGGCTGCGTACGATCTTCCGCGTTGAGTTGGCCAATGGACTTACGAGACAACTCTGTCTTGGCGTTGTCTGGGCACGGTGAGTCCTGGAGAGTGACCTTTCCCGCCGGACTTCGGCACTGATAGATCGTCTGGGCGTGGACGCACATCCCGATCAGCATGAGCAACAACGGCATAAGCAGCATCGCAATCCTCCTGTAAGAATTGTGCAGACGCCAGCCTCAGCGTAGCCCCCCTCTGTAGAGGGGTGGCCTGAATCCATTAAGCAGTGCCTTGGGATGCTATCGAAAAACCGCCTGCCAAGCCATTGAAAACCTGCGCCATCTGCCGCAGGTTTCCGCTGGCACACCCGTGCTCCGGTCCGTATCGTTTTGCCAGTGACAAATTCTGCGGGCGCGGGCTCGCCCTTCTCTTCATGGCCAAACCTCATGCCAACGGCGCCGCCAGCGACCCACGCGCCAGTGCGCTGCAGCGCCTGCTCGCGATACTGCAACAACGCAACCTGGTGCGCTGGCGTGTCACCCTACTACTCTGGCTCAACCGCTTTGATGGGCTCGGCGAATTCCTGCCCCGGCCAGACGAGCTGCCAGACCATCAGGTCTGTTTGCTTCTGACCCAGTTGCCTGATTCCATCTCGGACACCGAGTTGGCGCAATGCCTCTCGCGGGCCGACTTCCTGACATGGCGCGTGCGCCATGCTGTCTCTCACACACTCTGGTCCTTCGTCGAACAGCCCTTTGCCGATTTCGTTCGAGACGCTGACCCGGTCGTGTACCAGTTGGATATCGAGCATCCCGTGCCAGACGTTACCGCCCACTGGCTGCTGACGCAGCAATCCCAAGCCCAATGAACTGGATCTGGCACAGCATTGGCGCCGGCGCATCCTCGCCGTCATCGGCGGCTGCGCCTTGGTATTGCTGGCGCGCCGCCAGCCCGATGGCGCAGCCCCGGACACGCCATCACTGCCTGGCAGGCAGTTGCTGCCTCCGACCGGAAGCGACATCCAGGTTCACACAGCAGAGCAACTGATCGGCGGCCTGCAACTGCAGGGCCTTTGGGAGTCCATTCGCCAGCGCTCAGGCTTCACCGCCGCCAGCTTTGCCCGCGACTGCGCCCCGCTCCTGCACGCTGTCGCGGATCTGTGCCAAATGTTGCCGGCATCCGAGAGTCACCACCACGCCCAGCCAGGTGGGCTGCTGATCCACCTGTTCGAGGTCTTGAACCACGCCCTGGGCATCCGGACCAGCTATACCTTACCGCGCGGCGTACCGCCCGAGGATATCCACAAGCTGCAACATCTGTGGACTTACGGCGTCTTCGTCGGCGCGCTGCTCCACGATATTGGCAAGCCGATGGCCGATCTGCAGATCACGGCGCGCGCCGGACATCGAAGCTGGCCCTGGCATCCGCTATCGGGCTCGCTGGTCGAAGGCGGCGCCGAGACGTACCGGGTGGCCTTCCAGGCCAATCGGGACTACACCCGGCATCAGAAGCTGCCCGTCATTCTGGCCCAGCGCCTGATCCCGCCGCCTACGTTGCAGTGGCTGTCATCCGATCCCGCTCTGCTGCAGGAGTTGATGGCCTATCTGGGAGACGAGCACGACGAGAAGAGCCTGATTGCCGAGATCGTGACCAAGGCCGACCGAGAGTCCGTGGCACACAACCTGCGGTCCGGCTCCCGTGCCAGGTTTGCTTCAGCGAGGATTGTGCCGCTGGTTGAGCGTCTGATGCGCGAGCTTTGCGCCCTGCTCGAGGAGGGTGGACGGTTGCCGCTGAACCGTCCCGGCGCAGTGGGCTGGATCTACCGGGGAGAAGCCTGGTTCGTCTGCAAACGACTGGTGGAGGAGCTGCGCCAGGCATTTGCCGCCAAGGGCGAGGGCAAGGGCATTCCTGGTCCGGATAAGGACGAGCGGATCTATGACACGTTCCAGGAGTATGGCGCCGTGATAACCAATCCACTGACCCATGGCGCGATCTGGCACATCCGCATCGAGCTGGAGACGTGGTCGGCAGATATGCGGGTGCTGCGTTTTCCGTTGGAGAAACTGTATCGGGATCCGTCGCAGTATCCGAGTGCCATCGCTGGCCGGATCGTCATTCTGGATCCTGGTGCAACGATGCCCACGCTAAACCCCAACCCAGCTGAGACTGCATCCGGCACCAGTCCCTCGAAAGCTGCCTCTACGGCCGCGCGTAATACGGAAACTGGGCCGGTTTCCCCAGCCCCCGAATCCAACGCGTCGATGGCTGGCGCGCCAGCCCCATCTGCTTCGGAACCTGAGTCAATGGCTGCCACCAACCAGCCGGATGCTGCGCCGGTCTCCCGCGTCAGCTCCCATGACGCTGCACCAATTGCGGCTCAATCGATTGACGATCCGGCTCCCGAAACCCTGAGCGCTGGGGACTTCCTCGATGAGATCGAATCGGCCTCCGCCCTGCAGGCCGAGGTCCGGCAACAGAGAGCGGCAGACACCGGCACAAGCCGTCCCGCTCCCATGCCAAGAATGCCTCCAGCGGAGATTCTCCCACCCGTGGTTCCAGCCACGCCGCCCTACCGCCCCTGACGCCACGTGACGAAGCGCCCCCGCCACCATTGGCGCTGCAATTCATGCGGTGGCTGCAGGAGGGCATTGCGCAAGGCAGCTTGCTGGTCAATACCTCCCAGGCACAGGTCCATTCGGTCAAGGAGGGCCTACTGCTGGTGACCCCCCGGATCTTCCGCCAGTTCACGCATGACACCGATCCACGCGCCGAGAGTGGGGAAGCCCTGGAGTACACGGCGGTGCAGAAGGCGGTCTTCAAGGCGCATTGGCACTACATCGCCACCAAGCCGGC
>NZ_JBXAOE010000066.1:0-6264 GCF_058802485.1 Cupriavidus sp. GW822-FHT02D05
ATCCGGGTCGCTTCTTTGCCTACTTTCTTGGCGAGACAAGAAAGTAGGTCGCCTCCCCGCAGGGGAGGTGAAACTGCTGTTGCCCTTGACCTTCAGCCGTTGCAGCTGAATTTGCAGTTGCAGTTAAACCCCTCCCCCCCCAACCTTAACCTCCACTGCCGCCACCCGCGCAGCATGCACCCGATCCTTAATCAACCCAGGATCCCCAGCACACTCCCGCGCCACGGCCCCGGCGTCCACCGAAGCCGCCGCCTCCAGCGCCATCATCAACCGCGCCGTCTGCGGATACTCCCGGTCCTCAAACCCAAGCCGTCCCCGCGCATCCGCCTCGCATGCCTGCAGCACTTCAGCAAACCGCGCCGGCTTGCGCAACGCATCGCACCGCTCCAGCAATCGCGTCAGCGCAGCCGCGCCAAACGCCTCGGAGCGATGGATATTGCCATGCTCGCGCGCCACCACCACAGCCAGGTCACGGCAGTCAGTCGGCACGCGTAACCGCTTGCAAACCGCCTCCAGCAATGCCACGCTGCGCTGCTCGTGCCCGATATGACGGGGCAGCACATCCTCGGGCGTGGTGCCCTTGCCCAGGTCGTGCATCAGCGCGGCAAAGCGCACCGGCAGCGAGGTGCCCATCGCGGCGGCGGTATCCACGACCATCATCACGTGCACGCCGGTATCCACCTCCGGGTGGTAGTCGGCCCGCTGCGGCACGCCCCATAGCCGGTCCAGCTCGGGCAGCAGCCGCGCCAGCGCCCCGCATTCGCGCAGCACTTCGAACATGCGCGAGGGCCGTGCCTCCATCAGGCCGCGCGCGAGTTCCTGCCAGACGCGTTCGGCCACCAGTGCGTCGACCTCGCCGGCTTCCACCATCCGGCGCATCAGCACCAGCGTCTCGGGGGCTACCGTGAAATCAATGAAACGCGCGGCGAAGCGCGCCACGCGCAGGATCCGCACCGGGTCTTCGGCGAAGGCGTCCGACACATGGCGAAACAGCCGTGCGGCAAGGTCGCGCTGCCCGCCATAGGGATCGATCACAGGGCCCGTGAGCGCGCCGTCATCGCCCACCGCCTGCGCCATGGCGTTGATGGTGAGGTCGCGCCGCACCAGGTCGTCTTCCAGCGTCACGTCCGGCGCGCAATAGAACGAAAAGCCCTTGTATCCTGCCGCGGTCTTGCGCTCAGTGCGGGCCAGCGCGTATTCCTCCCGGGTCCTGGGATGGAGGAAAACGGGGAAATCCTTGCCTACCGGCTTATAGCCCTGGGCTTCCATCTCGGCCGGGGTTGCGCCCACCACCACATAGTCGCGGTCCTGGCTCGACAAGCCCAGCAGGGCGTCGCGAATGGCGCCGCCTACGGCATACACCTGCATGGACGAGCTCAATGGTTGATCACGACCGCATCGGCGCGATCGGGGGTGAGGCGGTAGGGCTCGTCGGAGGCGAGGAAATCGCGCTCCTCACGGGCATCGGCGATCCACGCCTGCATGGCCGGCAGCGCCAGGATAAAGTCCGCATATTGCTTGGCGGCCTCCGGCAGGTGGATGCCATAAGTGGCAAAGCGGCTGACGACCGGCGCGAAAAATGCGTCGGCAATGGAGAACGCGCCAAACAGGAACGGCCCGGCGGCAGCATGGCGCGCGCGCAGGTCCGACCAGATCGCGGCGACACGGTCCACATCGCGCTGCACCGCCACGTTCCAGCCCATGCCGGGCAGCACCGCGGTGACGTTCATCGGCAGCTGGCTGCGCAGGTTGCCGAAGCCAGAATGCATCTCCGCGCAGATCGAGCGCGCATGCGCACGCTCGGCACGGTCGGCCGGCCAGAGCCGCTTCTCGGGAAAGGACTCGGCCAGGTATTCGGCAATCGACAGCGAGTCCCACACCGAGACATCGCCATCGACCAGCACCGGCACCTTGCCAGTGGGCGAGTGCTTCGCAACCGCTTGCTCAAACCCGGCCACGAACAAGCGTACCTTGACCTCTTCGAACGCAATGCCAGCCTGCCGCATCAGCAGCCAGGGGCGCAGCGACCAGGAAGAGTAATTCTTGTTGCCGATGACGAGCTTCATCGCAAAATCCTTGCAGGAAAACGTGGGGGAGCGCGCGCGGGGCCGGGGCAAGCCCGCAGCGCGAAGCGCGAAGCGTGCGCACGCAAGCGCACGCCGGCGAGCGAACCATTGTAGCCAGCCGCGCCAAGCGCCTCCAAGCGAATTACGCTCGCAGCGATGTGAATCCTGGTCACATGCGAAGGGCAAAACCCGGCAGGGCAGCCTGCCGCTCAACGATACCCGCTGCGCCGCAGTCCCAGCATCTGGCTCTCGTGCCCACGGCCCGCCAGCACATCGGTCATCACCACCTCCAGCCCCACCGGCTGGCCCAGCCCAAGCTCGGGCGCGATCGGCCCCCGCATGACATTGTCGAGCCGCATGGAGTCCAGGTTGTCGCGCGACATCACCGGCGCGCCCGGCATGTATTCGAGGATGGCTGCCTGCACGCGGGCCAGGGCGTCGGGCAGGTGCAGGACCGGGCGCGGGTGGCCGCTGGCGCGGCCCGCAAAACGCACCAGCGCCTCCAGCGTATAGACCTGCGGCCCCGCCAGGTCGTAGGCGCGGCCGATAGTGTCCCGCGTCGCCATGGCGTTGACCATGACCTGCGCCACGTCCTCCACGTACACCGGCTGGAACCTGGCATGCGCGCAGGCGAGCGGCACTACGGGCGCCAGTTGCTGCATATGGGCGAACAGATTGAGGAAATGGTCGTCGGGGCCGAATATCACGGACGGACGGAAGATGGTCCAGTCCAGAGCGCTCTCGCGCACCACGCGCTCGCCGTCGCCCTTGCTGCGCAGGTACATCGACGGGCCGGCGCTATCGGCGCCCAGCGCGCTCATGTGCAACAGCCTGCGCACGCCAGTGCTGCGGCAAGACTCGACAATGCGCCGCACGAGGTCTACGTGGGCGGCGGCAAAAGCCGCGCCGTAGGGCTCGGCGCGTTCGCCATGGAGAATGCCGACCAGGTTCACCACGACGCCGTCGGTGCCCAGCGTGCCAATGGCGGTGTTCAGCGCAACATCGTTCCTCACGTCCAGCTCGATCACCTCGACGCGCGGCAACAGCAGCAGGTGCTGCGCATGCTCGGCGTCGCGGGTAGCGGCCACGATGCGCTCAGGGTCCAGAGGCGGCTCCACGACGGTGCCCGGCTCCAGCGGCGTGGCCGACGCGGTGGCAACACCTGCCAGGCGGGCTACCAGGTGGCTGCCGACAAAGCCGGCCCCTCCGATCACTAGAACGTTGCTGGTCTGCATGGATCTCTCCGCGGCAAGGGACGACTGGCGCACGCTCCAGGGCTGGAGCACGCGCCGGCTACCGCATTGGCCTGCAGACCGCGCTGCCTTGAAGGCGTTAAAACCTCAAGGCAGGCTGGTGGTGGTGATCTGCGACGGCGACACCACGCCCAGGCGATCCTTGAGCGACTGCGGCCGGCCGCTCATCAATGCAGCATAGTACGTGGCGTTCGACAGCACATTCTTCACATAGGTCCGGGTCTCCGAGAACGGAATGGTCTCGGCGAAGATCGCGCCCTCGACCTGGCGCGGCAAGCTGGAGCGCCAGTTCTTGGGACGGCCCGGGCCGGCGTTGTAGGCGGCCGAAGCCAGCGTCCAAGAGCTGTCCAGGTCAGTCAGCACCATGCTCATATAGTTGGTGCCGAGCTGGATGTTGATATTGGGATCGCTCATCATCGAGGGCGAGAAGTCGGTCATGCCAATCTTGCGCGCAACCCACTTGGCGGTCGCCGGCATCACCTGCATCAGGCCATGGGCGCCGGCGGACGAGCGCGCGTTCATGATGAAGCGCGACTCCTGGCGCACCAGCCCATAGGCCCACGCCATATCCAAGCCCACGTCATCGGTGGCGCGCTGCATGATGTCGCGGTACGGCATCAGGAAGCGCAGCGAGAAGTCATGCTCGGCCTGGGTGCGGTCCGCGGTGTTCACGGCGCGGTCCAGCAGTTCGATGCGGCGGGCGTAGTCGGCGGCGGCCAGCAGCTGGCGGTCGGTCATGCCGCGCAGTTCCCAGTTCCATTCACGATTGCCTTCGAAGCGCAGGTTCAGGTCATAGAACTTCTGCGCGCGCAGGAAGCCCGGGCGGGTGCGCATGGCATTGACCTCGGCATCGCTGACCTGCGTGCGTGCCGGCAGCACGATGCGGTTGCCCAGTTCCTCGCTGGCCAGCTGGCCGTAGAAGTTGAACTGGCCGGCGATCGACTGGAACTGCTTCTCGGCCTCGGCGCCGCGGTTGTCCGCCTTGAGCGCGCGCCCGTACCAGTACGTCCAGGCCGGATCCTTGGCGCGCAGCTCGGGGCGCATCAGCTCCACTGCCTGGCGCACCTGCTTCCAGTCGCCCTGGCGCAGTGCGGCGCGCACGCGCCATTCCTGCGTTTCGTCGGACAGCCACTGGTTACCACCCAGGTCCATCTGGCGGCGGTAGTAGCCGGCCGCCTCGGGTGCAAGCTTCTTGGCGGCGTACTGGCCGACCACGCCCCAGCCGGCGCCCTGCTCGTCGCGCGACAAGCTGCCGGCGTTGGCGCTCAGGTAGGCCGCGGCCTGGGAGGGATCGTTGCGCGCCATCTTGACCACGGTGGCGAGCGTGTTGCTGTCGCCGCGCGCGTCCGGCGCGGTGGCGGCGATGCGCCCGGCCAGCGTCACATAGTTCTGTTCCAGCGCCTGGCGTGCCTGGAAGGCCACGTCGCTCGGCTCGATCTGCCTGCTTTGGGCCAGGTAGCCGATCAGGTCGACACAGCCTTCGCCGTAGTAGCGCGGATCGCTCAGCGCCGCGCGTGCGTCCGCCGCCACGTTCTGGCCCTTGAGCGCGCGTGACAGCAACGCGTAGCACTCGACCTGCGTGTCATCCTTGAGCACGAACTGCGGGTATTCGGCGTCGAAATTGGCCCAGTCGCGCTTCTTGCCCAGCACCAGCAGCCAGTCGTTGCGCATGCGGTCGGCAATGGCCTCGCCCTTGTAGCGCTGCAGGAAAGCGCGCACCTGGTCGTCAGGGGCGTCGATGCGGGCCAGGCCGCTGGCGTCGAACATCTGCGGCTTGATGCGGAAGTACTCGACGTAAGACGAGATCGGGTAGTCCACCAGCGTGGCCGAGATGGCGTCGGTGCGTGCCACGTCGTTTTTGCGCGCGGCGTCGCGCAGCGCCACGAAAGCGTCGTCGGGGTTGCTCGGGATAGCGAGCGACTGCGATTGGGGTTGCGGCTGGGGCCGTTTCTGCGCAAATACCGGCGTGGCAAGCACTGCGCACGCGATCGCCGCCAGGGCGGCCTTGGCCACACGCTGCGGATATACTCCCTTCGGCATTCTTCTTCCTTGTTGTGACGGCCGGACAACACCTTTCGAGGGCGTGCATCCGACCGTGCAATGTTGGGTCAACAGCAGACATTATCCCACGCAGCCATGCCAAGCGACGACGTTCGCAGCCCCTCCGGCGCGCCCGGAAAGCCCGACTCCAGCGTGCCGCGAGCGGCACTGCGGCGCCAGTTGCTGGCGCTGCGCGGCGCATTGCCGCAGCGCCCCGCCGCCGACGCCGGCATCGAAGCCGCGCTGGCCGCCCTGCTGGAGCGCTTGCCCGTGCATCGCCTGGGCTTCTACTGGCCGATCCAGCAGGAGTTCGACGCCCGTGGCGTGGTCTCGCGCTGGCTGGCCGGCGCCCCCGCGCGGCAAGCGGCCCTGCCGGTGGTAAGCCGGCCGGGCGCGCCGCTGGATTTCCACCAGTGGGAGCCGGCTACGCCGATGGTTGCCGGGCATTACGGCATTCCCGTGCCCGATGGCACACCGCCCTTGCTGCCAGACGTCCTGCTGATTCCATGTGTCGGTTTCAGCGGGGATAAGTTCCGCCTGGGCTATGGCGGCGGGTTCTACGACCGCACGCTGGCGGCGCTGGCCGCCAGCGGGAACGCGCCGGTGGCGATCGGCATCGGGCATGAGGCCTGCCGGATTGCGTTGGTGCCGCAGGAGCATGATTTGCCGATGGATTGGGTGGTTAGTGAGGGGGGGGTGTTTTGAGGGATATGGGATGTTATTGGGGGGTGGTCGCTGTTTCTTTGATCGGTGTTGGTTTTTGAACCCAAAAGCCATACGACATCCCCCTGCGGGGTTGGTCGCTGTTTCTTTGATCGGTGTTAGTTTTTGCACCCAAAAGCCATACGACATCCCCCTACGGGGGCTGCCGGTCACTTTTCTTTGACCGGCAAAGAGGGTGGAGA
>NZ_JBXAOE010000067.1:0-5473 GCF_058802485.1 Cupriavidus sp. GW822-FHT02D05
TTTTCTTGCTGGGGCGGAGCAGCGGCTTCCATGTGTTGAATATTATCTACTGGTAGATAGATAGTCAAGGGGTTTTTTAGATCGGAGACCAGAAGTCCAGGATACAGCGCAAAGCGCACATGGACCGTGGCGATACGCTCGAAGAAAGGCTGGGAAAGCCGGGAAAGCCAGAAAAATCGGGGAAGGCACCGGCCGCTGCACACGTTTCGCACTCCGGGAAAGGGCGCGGCCGAAAGGAAAAAGCGCAACAAGGATTTACAACGTTTTACTACGGCCTCCCTGGATTCACTCCTAGGATGAACTGTGCGGGACGCAGCATAGGCAGGCGGGGACGAGCTCTCATGCGCCCTGGCCTGCCTTCACTAGCGTGCCCCGCTGGCCCATCGAGGTTACCGCCCCAGCTTGCCTGGCGTGGCGCAGATGCCAGCTATTCCGGCCGGCCTGTGACCGGGCGCACCCTCGCTGAACCACAGGCGACCACCTCCTTACCACCGGAGCAAGAGATGCGCAGAGTACTCACGTTGACGTTACTTGTCGCCGCCGCAACGGCTTCAGGCTTGAGCTATGGCCAGCAGAAGAAGTTCGACCCGTACACCGACGGGGCCAAGGCCGGCAAGGCCGATCCCTATACAGATGGGGCGAAAACCGGCAAGTTCGATCCGTACACGGATGGTGCGAAGCAATCCACGCAAATGGACCTGAATGCCACGCAAGGCAAGCCCGATCCCTATACGGACGGAGCCAAGGCCGGCAAGGCTGATCCCTATACGGATGGCGCCAAGGCCGGCAAGGCCGACCCATACACGGACGGCGCGAAATCGAAGTAGCGAGCAGCTGAAAGGCGCGGCCACCCACGTGCCGCGCCGCCGCGTGGCAATGCTCGCTCCCGGGCAATAGCGCCCCGGGTTCGGATCTTTGCGGCGGCAACCGCGCGCGGCCCCTTCGCTTGGCCGCGCTGGGTGCGCTTGTGTGCGCCAGGTCGCGTCACCGCCTTCCCAGATCACCACGCCTAGCCGGCCAGGACCCGCTCCGCTTGCCGGCCGCTGGCGCCCAGCAACACCTCTGTCCCGCGCTGCGACGCCAGGATGGCGCGCGCGCTGTATTCCCGCATCACGGTTTCGTAGCCGCCAATGGCCGCCCGCAGCGAGCGGCGGCCGGCGGCGGCCTCGCCCAGCTGCCGCGATAGCAGGAGCGCATCGTGCAGCGCCGTGTTTGCCCCCAGGCCGCCGGCCGGGCTCATGGCATGGATGGCGTCTCCCAACACCGTGACAGCACTGCTTGGCCAGGCAGCGGGCACATCTGCCGCCCTGACGGGCACCATGGCCAGCGAGGCTCGATCGCTCAGCTGGAACAGCGGGCACAGCCCGGCATGCCACCCAGCCGAGATGCGTTCGAGGCGCGCGGCAAGCGCGTCCTGTTGCAACGCGTCCCCGGCTTCCCAGCCGATGCCAAGGGTTTCGCGCGCGCCGACGATGGCCCAGTAGAGGTAGTCGCCAGGCATGCTCAGGCGGTACCCCGCGGGCGGCGGGCGGAACCGCATCGGATCGATGATGACGGCCAGGCCATCGCCAAAGACGATCGACGTCCTGGCCGGCAGCAAGCCGGATAGCCGCACCAGCGTGGCAGGCGTGGGATAGGTCTTGCCATAGAGGCAGGCAAACCCGGTATCGGCCGGTGCCGCGCCCGGCAGGCGCCGCCGGCGCACCCTTGAATTAACGCCATCCGCCGCGACGAGCAGGTCCGATACAGTGGATGAACCATCGGAGAAGCCCGTTTGCACGCGAGCGTCTCCGTCCTCGCGGTAACGCACAAATACCTTGCCGAAATGCACCCGGTCCTCGATGCCATGCATCAGGATTTCGCGCAGCGTCTGGCGGTTCACGCTCAGGTCTTCCGCTTCCGCTTCCGCTTCTGCTTCCACTTCCGCTGCGGCGGACGCATCGCCCCGGCCACGCCGCCACGCCTCCACCCACCTGCCGCTGACAGCCTCGAGCCCGGTGTCGACTATGTTGACGCCAGCGTTGGGGATGGCGCTGGTCGACTGGAACACGCTGAACAAAGCCGCCGGCAGGCAACCCTTCAAGGCCTCTTGGCCAGCGTGGTCGATCCGGATGCGGTAGCCCTGCGTACGGCTGGCCAGTGCGGTGTCGCGCTCATAGACATCGAAGGCGATGCCGCGCTGCTTGAGCCCTTGCGCCAGGCATAAGCCTCCCAGGCCGGCGCCGACGATGGTGATGTGCAGTGGTTTCATAGGCACGGAGAATGTCGCGGTTTGGGCCATGACGGTGGTTGTACAGCGCTCAACGCGCGGCTGCCCGGGGTGCCTGCGCATCCGCGGACGCATCCGGCGTGGTCTCGTTCAGCGCCCGCGCGGCCAGCGAAAGCGCGTCGGCCATGGTGGCGCAAATCGCCATGGGAATGCCGAAGGCCTTGACGGCAAGCAACGCCTGGGCCCTGAGCGCGGCCCGCTTGACCGGGTCGGGCTCGATGTGGACCAGCGCCCTGCATACCGCGCCGAGCGGCGCCTTGTACTGTTTCAGCCACAAGGCGCGCTGCTTGCGGTCCTCATGCGTTTCCTCCGCTGGCCGCTGATCATGGATCAGGACGAAGGGCCGGCCCTGCTCGACCAGCGCGGTCATCTCCTCGCGCCACTGGATTGCATAGCCCGGCTGCATGGCCGGCGTGCGGCCGATCACGATGGGAAAGCGGCTGGCGTCGTAAATCTGGAAGCTGGGTGTTGCGGATATGGCCGGGATTGCCGGTACGGCGGGGATTGCGGTCTGCATATGGATCTCCTGCGGCGCGGGGAAGTGTGGATGGCAGCGCCTTGGGAGCAAGTATCCGGCGGATTCGGGTAGACTCGATATCGTTATCCTGCCTAAAAATAATGAGTTTCAGCCATGTCGTCGCATCCATCCCATCCTGCGTCCTCAGCCCGCGTGACGGCGGAAACGGAAAGCCTGCTGGCCGCCTTTGCCGACACCAGCGAACAGCCGGACGGCCCTGCCTTGATTGCCATGCGCGGCGCCGACAAGGCGGACAACGAGTTCCGGCTCGGTACGCGTGAGCTGGGCTGGCACAGCCACGTGCGCGGCCAGCTGTTCTGCATCGACAACGGCCTGGTGCATGTCCGCACGCGGCGCGGCTCCTGGCTGCTGCCCGCTCAGCGGGCTGGCTGGATGCCGCCGGGAGAAATGCATCGGGTCACGATCAGCGGCGTGCTGAGCGGCTGGAATGTGTGGATCGCGCCCGCCGCGGCACAAGACCTGCCCGGCATGCCCTGCGTGGTAGGGACCAGCGATGTCATGCGCGCGCTGATCAGCCGCGCTGCGTCGTGGCCTTCGCCGTTCACGCTGGACGCCGCACAGGAGCGGATCATCGCCGTGCTGCTCGATGAGATCCGGCAGGCGCCACAACAACCCCTGCACCTGCCGCTGCCCAGCGACCGGCGTGCCTGCCGCATCAGCGACGCCATCCTGGCGCAGCCCGACGATCACCGCAGCCTGGTGGAATGGGCGGCCTGGGCCGGCTTGTCTGCCCGCACGCTGTCCCGCCTGTTCCTGGGCGAGACCGGCCTGAGTTTTGCCAACTGGCGGCAGCAGGCGCGCCTCACCCTGGCGCTGGAGCGGCTCGCGCGCGGCGAGGCCGTGGGCGAGGTTGCGCAGGCGCTGGGCTACGCCACACCAAGCAACTTCATCGCCATGTTCCGCCGTGCGTTTGGCGATTCTCCGGCCCGGTATTTCGCCAGCCGCGAGGTGCATGCGTAGCCATCCGTGCCGGGAAGCGGCGCATTGGTAACCTGCGGGCCGCCTTCTCCGCACGCGCTAAACAATGTAGATTCTGACCTTGAATTTATCTGACTTATCAAATATTATCCAGCCAGCAGACGGAAGACGGGAGGCAGCCATGAAGCACTACACGAAAGGGACTTTCAACCTGACGGATAGCGTCGGTTTTTATCTCAACAAGGCCCGCAATCTTGTGCTGATGGAGATGGACGCGGCCCTGAAGGAGCTGGATATCACCGCCCAGCAGATGGGCATCCTGCTGTCGCTGTCGCGCGGCACGGCCACCACCCCGTTCGAGCTGAGCAAGCTGCTGGTGATCGACACAGGCCTGATGACCCGCATCCTCGACAAGCTGGAGCACAAGGGCCTCTTGACCCGCTCGCGCAACGTGGATGACCGCCGCGTGGTGAACCTGGAGCTCACCGCCAAGGGCCACAGCGTTGCCGACCAGATCCCGGAGATCGCCCCCGAGGTGCTCAATGCGCGCCTCAAGGATTTCAGCAAGAGCGAGTTCAACGAATTGTTGCGCCTGCTCGACAAATTCTCGGCCGCCTGAGCGCGTCTTTTTTTAACCATTTATCTGACAAATCAGAAAATGAAAACGCAGACTTCTCGAACGACTGGCCGCGCCCTGCGCTCCGCCAAGGTCCTGCCCCTGCTGCTCAGCGCCTGGCTGGCCGGCTGCGCCAGCTACGCGGGCATCTCCAGCGACAAGCACGTCGCCGAGCCCACCGCGCTGGAAACCACCGCCAGCCTGCCCCCCGAGCAAGGCCACTGGCCCGCGGCCGACTGGGCCGCCCAGTTCGGCGACGCGCAGCTGCGCGCGCTGATTGCCGAGGCGCTCGAAGGCAGCCCGTCGATCGACATGGCCAAGGCTCGCCTGGCCGCCGCCGCTGCCTACAGCGAAGGCGCCAATGCCAACACCTTGCCGCGCGTGGATGCCGGTTACGCCTTGACCCGCCAGCAGTACTCGGCCACGGCCATGGTGCCGCCGCCAGTCGCGGGTTCCTGGCAGACCGAAAACCGTGGCGTGATCAGCGCCGCCTATGAACTCGACCTGTGGGGCAAGAACCGCGAAGCGCTGGCCTCGTCGGTCTCCGCCCGCCGCGCCGCCGAGGCGGAATCGGAACAGGTCCGCCTGTCCGTCAGCTCGGCCGTGGCCCGCGCCTATAACGAACTGGCCCGCCTGTACGCCCTGCTCGACATCGCCCAGGACGAAGTCAGCCAGCGCAGCGCGCTGGCCCGCATTACCCGCGCCCGCGCCGCCTCCGGCCTGGACACCGAAGTGGAACAACGCACCGCCGACGCCAACCTCGACGCCAGCAACGCGGTGGTCACGGCACTCAATGGCGCCATCCTCAATGCCCGCTACCAGCTGGGCGCCTTGCTTGGCCGCGGCCCGGACCGCGGGCTGGCCCTCGCGCGGCCCACGCTGAGCCCCGGCGATGCCGTGCGCCTGCCGGACAACCTCCCGGCCGACCTGGTCTCGCGCCGCCCCGACATCGTTGCCGCACGGTGGCGCGTGGATGCCAGCACCCACGACATCAAGGTGGCCAAGGCCAGCTTCTACCCCGACATCAACCTGAGCGCCGCGATTGGCCTGGATGCCTTTGAGGGTGGAGACAAAACAAAGAAAGACCTATTCTTCCTAAACTGAACATGGAGATGCAGTCATGGGGAAGATG
>NZ_JBXAOE010000068.1:0-5252 GCF_058802485.1 Cupriavidus sp. GW822-FHT02D05
TGGTTCACGACAATGTTCCCGGTGGCGCTCGACGGCAGCGGCGAGATCGGCACGGCCATCCGCACGGTCAAGGAGCAACTGCGCGCGGTCCCGGGCGAAGGTATCGGCTTCGGCCTGCTGCGACGCTGGGGCACGCCGGCCCAGCAGTCAGCGCTGGCAGCGGTGCCCAAGCCCGAGGTGGTGTTCAACTACCTGGGCCAGTTCGATGCAAGCTTCGCCGAAGGCGCCGCATGGCGGCCGGCCGCAGATGGGGCGCAGGCGGCGGGAGGCACCCAGGACCCCGCCGCTCCGCTGTCGCATCCGCTGTCGGTCAGCGGGCAAGTGCTTGGTGGCGAACTGCAATTGACGGTGGCGTTCAGCCAGAACCGGCATCGCACGGCCACCATCGAGCGCCTGGCCGGAGCGTTGCGGGCCGAACTGGACGCCGTCGTACGCCACTGCACCTCCGGCGCCGTTGGCCTCACGCCTTCCGATTTTCCGCTGGCTGGCCTGACGCAAGCCCGGCTCGACGCACTAAGCCTCGATGCCGCGCGCGTGCAGGACCTGTATCCGTTGTCCCCGATGCAGTCGGGCATGCTGTTCCATAGCGTCTTCGCCCCCGAAGGCAGCGCGTATACGAACCAGTTGCGTGTCGATATCGACGGTCTCGATCCGGCCCGCTTTGTCGCGGCATGGCAGGCCGTGCTGGCGCGCCACGACAGCCTGCGCTGCGGTTTCCTGCATCGCGGCGACCAGCCGCTGCAATGGGTGGCGAAGGACGTCGCCTTGCCCGTGATTGAGGCGGACTTCACGGGGCGCGCCGCCGAGGACGTGGATCGGCTGGCGGCCGAGCAGCTTGCACAGCGCTTCGACCTGCAACAGCCGCCGCTGCTGCGCGTCGCGCTGCTGCGCACGGGGCCGGATCGCCATCATCTGGTCTGGACCGTCCATCATCTGCTGCTCGACGGCTGGAGCACCGCGCATTTGCTGGGCGAGGTGCTGCGCCACTACGCGGGCGAAGCGCTGCCGGCTGCCGGACATCGCTTTGCCGACTACATCGGCTGGCTGCAGTCGCGTGACCGGGATGCCAGCGAGACGTTCTGGAAGGCGCAACTGCAGTCGCTGGAAACGCCAACGCGCCTGCTGGATGCACTGCCAGCGGTCACGTCCGGGGATGGCCATACCGAGCAGCATCATCACCTTGACGCCGACGCAACGGCCGCGCTGGCCGCGTTTACCCGCGCGCAGAAGGTGACGTTCAACACGCTGGTGCAGGCGGCATGGCTGCTGGTACTGCAACGCTGCACCGCGCAGCCCAGCGTGGCGTTTGGCGCCACCGTGTCCGGCCGTCCCGCCGATCTGCCGGCCGCCCAGCAGATGCTGGGGCTGTTCATCAACACGCTGCCGGTGGTGGCCACGCCCTCGCCGCGCCAGACCGTGGGCGACTGGCTGCGTGAGGTCCAGGCGCTGAACCTTGCCACGCGCGAGCACGAACACGCGCCGCTCTATGACATCCAGCGCTGGGCCGGCCACGGCGGGCAGGCGCTGTTCGATTCGATCGTGGTCTTCGAGAACTACCCGGTCGATGCCGCGCTGCGCCGCGCGCCGGGCGGGCTGGCGTTCGCGAACATCACCAACCGCGCGGAAACCAATTACGCGCTGACGCTGGTGCTGGCCCAGACCGATACGCTGCGCCTGACCTGCCGCTTTGACCGCGCCCGTCTGGCGGAAGCCCAGGCCGAAACGCTGGCGCAGGCGCTGCTGGCCACGATGCGCGCCATGGCGGCCGATGCGGCGCAGCCACTGGGGCAGATCGGCCTGATCGACGCGACGCGTCTGCGGACGTCGCCTTCCTCGGCGTTCGTCGGCAGCTATCAGCCCGTCCATCGGCGCTTCGAGGCCCATGCCCTGGATACGCCCGACGCCACGGCGCTCGTCGCCGACGGCCAGGCGCTGAGTTATGGCGAACTCAACCGGCGCGCCAACGCGCTGGCGCGGCAGCTGATCGCGCGCGGCGCGGGGCCGGATGTGCCCGTGGGCGTGCTGGCCGAGCGGTCCGTGGAAATGGTCGTCGCGCTGCTGGCGATCCTGAAGGCTGGCGGCGCCTATGTGCCATTCGATCCCGAGTATCCGTCCGACCGTCTGGCCTATATGGTCGAGGACAGCCGCGTGGCGCTGTTGCTGACGCAGCGCCCCGAGGCCCTGCTGGCCGCACCGGCCTCGGTGTCAATGCTGGACCTGATGCAGCCCGCGCTCTACATCGGCGACGCCGCAGGCACGACGCCGAACCCGGAGCGGACGCCACATCCGGCGCATCTGGCCTACGTGATCTACACCTCCGGCTCGACCGGGCGGCCCAAGGGCGTGGGGATTTCCCACGGCGCGCTGGCCCACTATCTCGATGGCGTGCTGGCGCAACTGGCATTGCCGCGCGGGCTGCGCATGGCGATGGTATCGACACCGGCGGCGGACCTCGGGCATACGGTGCTGTTTGGCGCGCTGGCCAGCGGCGCTGCGCTGCATCTGCCCGAACGCCGTTGCGTGTTCGATGCGGCTGCTTTCGCGCGCTATATGGCCGAGCACCGCATCGACGTGCTCAAGATCGTCCCGAGCCATCTGCGCGCACTGCTGGACGGCGCGGCGTCTGCCGGCACGGCGCCGGCAGACGTGCTGCCGGCCCACACGCTGGTGCTCGGCGGCGAAGCCACCGACTCCGCGCTGCGCGCCCGCATTCATGAGGCGCGTCCCGCCTGCCGGCTGGTCAACCACTACGGGCCCACGGAAACCACGGTCGGCGTCCTCGTGCACGTCGCCGGCACGGCGCCGCAGCCCGGAACCGGCCTGCCGCTGGGGCAGCCGCTGGCCGGCACCGTGGTCCATGTGCTGGACGGCGCGCTGGCGCCATTGCCCGACGGCGTGGCCGGCGAGCTGTATCTGGGCGGACCGGCGCTGGCACGCGGCTACCTTGGCCGCGCCGCGCTGACGGCCGACCGCTTCGTTCCGGACCCTTTCTCGGCGCATGGTGGCCGTCTCTACCGCACAGGGGATCGTGTGCGGCGCCAGGCGGACGGCGTTTTCGAGTACCTCGGCCGGATCGACGATCAGGTCAAGATCCGTGGCTTCCGCGTGGAACCCGGCGAAGTGGCGGCGCAACTGGCCGCGCTGCCGGGCGTCCGGCAAGCCGCCGTGGTGGCTGACGCGACGCCAACGGGCATGCAACTGGCCGGCTATGCCGTGCCGGAGGACGACCGGCGAACCGATCCCGCCGAACTGCGGCGCGCGCTGGCCGCCGTGCTGCCCGGCAATATGGTGCCGGCCACGATCGTTTGGCTCGACGCGCTGCCACTGACCGCCAACGGCAAGCTGGATCGCCGCGCGCTGCCAAAGGCCGACGCCCCCGTTGCCGTTGCCGCGGAACCGCCGCAGGGCGATCTCGAAACGCAGCTGGCCGCGATCTGGCAGGACCTGCTCGGCGTACCCACGGTGGGCCGCCACGACAACTTCTTCGCCCTGGGCGGCCATTCGCTGCTGGCCGTCCAGCTTCTGTCCCGCATTCAGGGCGAACTCGGCATCGATGCGCCGCTTGCGCTGCTGTTTGGCGCCGGCACGCTGGCCGAACTGGCTGCCGCGCTGCCCGCGCAGCATCGCCATGCCGACGAAGCCGCCCTGCTGGAACTGGAGGCGTTTGCCAATACCCTGGAGTCAGTCTGAATGATCGAAGCCAATACCGCAGCCCGGCTGGCCGCGCGCTTTGCCACGCTGGCGCCGGCCCAGCGCCGTGCGTTCCTCGACAAGATGGCCGAGCAAGGCATGGCCTTCTCGCAATTGCCGATCCCCGCGCTGCCGCGCCCGGACGCGTCGGCGGACCACGGCGCGCCGTTGTCCTACGCGCAACAGCGCCAATGGTTCCTGCATCGTTTCGAGCCCGATAGCGCCGCGTACCACATCAGCAGCAGCGTGGAACTGCGCGGGGCTCTGGACGTGGACGCACTGGCGGCGGCCTTCGCAACGCTCGCACGCCGCCACGAAGCGCTGCGGACGAGCTTTGTCGCCGACGCGGCCGGCCATGCGCGGCAGCTTGTGCGCCCGGAAGTGGTGATCGCGTTGCCGGTGACGGACCTGTCGGCGAACCCGGACGCCGCCGACGTGCACGCGGCCGCCATCGCCGAAGCGCCGTTCGATCTGGGCGTTGCGCCGCTGCTGCGCGTGCATCTGCTGAAACTTGGGCACCAATCGCATCGGCTGGTACTGGTGATGCACCATATCGTCTCCGACGGCTGGTCGATGCAATTGCTGATCGACGAACTGGGGGCGGCCTACCGCGCGCGCATTGCCGATCAGCCGCTGGCGCTGCCGGCGCCCCAGATAGGCTACACCGACTATGCGGCGTGGCAGCGCAACTGGCTGGAAGCTGGCGAGCGGGAACGGCTACTGAACTGGTGGCGCGATGCGCTGGCCGGCGCGCCCACGGTACTCGCGCTGCCGACCGACCGCCCCCGCCCCGCCACGTCGGCCTATCTGGCGCAGCGCTGCGAGATCGACATCCCCGATGCGCTGGCGCAAGCCCTGCGCGAGCGCGCGCAGGCGCAAGGCGGCACGCTGTTCATGGCGCTGCTGGCGGGCTTTCACGCGCTGCTCTACCGGTACACCGGAAGCCGCGACATCTGCGTGGGCGTGCCTGTGGCGGGCCGTAACCGAATCGAGACCGAGCGGGTGGTGGGGCTCTTCGTCAACACGCAGATCGTGCGCGGCCAGATCGATGGCCGCCGGCCGCTTTCCGCGCTGCTTGGCGATATCCGCGAAGCGGTGCTGGGCGCGCAGGCGCATCAGGACCTGCCGTTCGAGCAGCTGGTGGATGCGTTGCAGCCCGAGCGCAGCATGAGCTATCACCCGCTGTTTCAGGTGGTGCACAACCATCGGCGCGGTGACCGCGCGGGCCGGCTCTCGCTGCCCGGTCTGGAACTCGAAAGCGCGCCCGTGGGCGAGCGCGCGACAGCGCTGGAATTGACGCTCGATACGCGCGAGGACTCCGCGGGCCAGATTCACGCGTGCTTCCACTACGCTGCAGAACTGTTCGACGTGGCGACCGCGCAGCGGCTGGCGCGCCACTATCTGCGACTGCTGCAGCAGCTTGCCGACGCGCCGGACTGCGCGCTGGATGCGGTCGAATTGCTCGACGCCGCCGAGCGGGACAGCCTGCTTGCGCTGGGCCA
Source organism: Cupriavidus sp. GW822-FHT02D05 (assembly GCF_058802485.1). Lineage (NCBI taxonomy): Bacteria > Pseudomonadati > Pseudomonadota > Betaproteobacteria > Burkholderiales > Burkholderiaceae > Cupriavidus > Cupriavidus sp. GW822-FHT02D05. The sequence continues at coordinate 5,193 of NZ_JBXAOE010000068.1, forward strand.
GGGCGAAGTGCCGGCCGATGCCTGCATGCCGGTCCACGCGCAGATCGCCCGCCACGCGCT
>NZ_JBXAOE010000069.1:0-4923 GCF_058802485.1 Cupriavidus sp. GW822-FHT02D05
CTGTGGCGCGACGCCAAGCTGTACGAGATCGGCGCGGGCACCTCGGAAATCCGCCGCATGCTGATCGGGCGCGAGCTCTACGCCGAAACGGCCTGAGCATCCAGCCGACGCCCCCGCGCCCACAGCACAAGCCACAAGAACAAAGACCCGAGATCCGACACCTTATGCCCACGCTCGAAACCAAACTCAATGCGCGCTCGGAATCCTTCCGCGCCAATGCCGACGCCATGCAGGCGCTGGTCGTCGACCTCAAGGCGAAGATCGCCAAGCTGGCGGAAGGCGGCGGCGAGCAAGCCCGCGCCAAGCACCTTGGGCGCGGCAAGCTGCTGCCGCGCGAGCGTGTGCAGCAATTGCTGGATCCGGGCACACCGTTCCTGGAACTGTCGCAGCTCGCGGCTTACGACATGTACGACAATGCGGCGCCCGGCGCAGGCATCATCACCGGCATCGGCAGCGTGGCCGGACAGGAATGCGTGATCGTCTGCAACGACGCAACCGTCAAGGGCGGCACCTACTACCCGCTCACGGTGCGCAAGCACCTGCGCGCGCAGGAGGTCGCCGAGCAGAACAACCTCCCCTGCATCTACCTGGTGGACTCGGGCGGCGCCAACCTGCCTAACCAGGATGACGTGTTCCCGGACCGCGACCACTTTGGCCGCATCTTCTACAACCAGGCCAACCTGTCCAAGCAAGGCATTCCGCAGATCGCGGTGGTGATGGGCTCGTGCACGGCCGGCGGCGCCTATGTGCCGGCCATGAGCGATGAGTCGATCATCGTCAAGAACCAGGGCACCATCTTCCTGGGCGGCCCGCCGCTGGTGAAGGCCGCCACCGGCGAGGAAGTCACCGCCGAAGACCTGGGCGGCGCCGATGTGCACACGCGCCTGTCGGGCGTGGCCGATTACTTTGCGCAGAACGACGCGCATGCGCTGTCGCTGGCGCGCAATATCGTGCAGCACCTGAACCGCCGCAAGCCGGACCAGATCCGCCTGCACGAGCCGCTGCCCCCGCGCTATCCGGTGGAGGAGCTGTACGGCGTGATCCCTACCGACACGCGCAAGCCCTATGACGTGCGCGAGGTCATTGCGCGCATCGTGGACGACTCGGACTTCGACGAGTTCAAGGCGCGCTACGGCACCACGCTGGTGTGCGGCTTTGCGCGGATCTGGGGCTATCCGGTGGGCATCATCGCCAACAACGGCATCCTGTTCTCGGAGTCGGCGCTCAAGGGCGCGCACTTTATCGAACTGTGCTGCCAGCGCAAGATCCCGCTGGTGTTCCTGCAGAACATCACCGGCTTCATGGTGGGCCGCAAGTACGAGAACGAGGGCATTGCCCGCAACGGGGCCAAGATGGTGACGGCGGTGGCGACCGCGCAGGTGCCCAAGTTCACGGTGATCATCGGCGGCTCGTTTGGCGCTGGCAACTACGGCATGTGCGGGCGCGCTTACTCGCCGCGCTTCCTGTGGATGTGGCCGAACGCACGGATCTCGGTGATGGGCGGCGAGCAGGCAGCCAGCGTGCTGGCCACCGTGCGCCGCGACGGCATCGAGGCCAAGGGCGGCAGCTGGAGCGCGGAAGACGAGGACAAGTTCAAGCAACCGATCCGCGACCAGTACGAGCACCAGGGCCACCCCTACTACGCCAGCGCGCGGCTGTGGGACGACGGCGTGATCGATCCCGCGCAAACCCGCACGGTGCTGGGCCTGGGCCTGTCGGCGAGCCTCAACGCGCCCATCGGCGAGATGAAGTTCGGCGTGTTCCGCATGTAATTTTCCATTGCTCAAGCGCCCCGGATAACGAATCGCACCGTACAGGACACCAACATGGATTTCACCACGCTTACCGTCACGGCCGCGCAGCACGTGGCCACCGTCACGCTGAACCGGCCGGACGTGCGCAACGCCTTCAACGAAACCGTGATCGCCGAGCTCACCGGTGCGTTCCGCGCACTCGGCAGCGAGCCCACGGTGCGCGCCATCGTGCTGGCTGGCAATGGCCCGGCCTTCTGCGCCGGCGCCGACCTGAACTGGATGAAGAAGATGGCCGGCTACTCGCACGACGAGAACCGGTCCGACGCGCTCACGCTGGCGCAGATGCTGCACACCATCTGGGCCTGCCCCAAGCCGGTGATCGCGCGCATCCACGGCGACACCTATGCGGGCGGCGTGGGCCTGGTTGCCGCCTGCGACATCGCCGTGGCCGCGGAGACAGTGAATTTCTGTCTGTCGGAGGCGCGCCTGGGCTTGCTGCCCGCCACCATCAGCCCCTACGTGATCCGCGCCATGGGCGAGCAGGCGGCGCGGCGCTACTTCATCACGGCCGAGCGCTTCGGCGCGGCCGACGCGCTGCGCCTGGGCTTTGTGCATGAGGTGGTGCCGGGCGACACGCTGGATGCCAAGGTGAGCGAGATCGCCGCCGCGCTGGTGGCCAACAGCCCCAATGCCGTGCGCGAGAGCAAGCGGCTGGTGCAGGAAGTGTCCGGCCGCGCCATCGACGATGCGCTGCTGGCCGACACCGCCGAGCGCATTGCTGCGATCCGCGCGTCGGACGAAGGCCGCGAAGGGGTGCGCTCCTTCCTGGAGAAGCGCTCGCCGTCCTGGCGTCCTGCCTGAGCCAAGGCACCCAGCCAATCATGCGCATCCGCCGCGCGGCCACCGCAGCCGCGCCGCCAGAACCAGAAAACTAGGAACAGTCATGTTCAACAAGATCCTGATCGCCAATCGCGGCGAAATCGCCTGCCGCGTGGCAGCCACCTGCCGCCGCCTGGGCATCCGCACGGTAGCCGTCTACTCCGACGCCGACGCCAACGCGCGCCACGTGGCACTGTGCGACGAGGCCGTGCATATCGGCGGCGCGGCAGCGCGTGACAGCTACCTGCGCGGCGACCACATCATCGAGATGGCCAAGGCCACCGGCGCGCAGGCCATCCATCCCGGCTACGGTTTCCTCTCCGAGAACGACGGCTTCGCAGAAGCTTGCGCCGAAGCCGGCCTCGTCTTTATCGGCCCGCCGGCATCCAGTATCCGCGCCATGGGCAGCAAGAGCGCGGCCAAGCGCCTGATGGAGGCGGCCGCGGTGCCGCTGGTGCCCGGCTACCACGGCGAGGATCAGGATGCCGCCCTGCTGCGCCGCGAAGCCGACCGCATCGGCTACCCCGTGCTGCTCAAGGCCAGCGCCGGTGGCGGCGGCAAGGGCATGCGCGTGGTGGAAGCCAGCGAAGGCTTTGAAGCCGCGCTGGCGTCCGTGCAGCGCGAGGCCAGCGCCAGCTTCGGCGACGACCGCGTGCTGGTCGAGAAATACCTGACCCGCCCCCGCCATATCGAGATCCAGGTCTTTGCCGACACGCACGGCAACTGCGTCTACCTGTTCGAGCGCGACTGCTCGGTGCAGCGCCGCCACCAGAAGGTGCTGGAAGAGGCTCCGGCCCCTGGCATGAGCGAGGAACGCCAGCGCGCCATGGGCGAAGCCGCCGTTGCCGCCGCGCAGGCCGTGGGCTACGTCGGCGCTGGCACGGTGGAATTCATCGCCAACCAGGACGGCTCGTTCTACTTCATGGAGATGAACACCCGCCTGCAGGTAGAGCACCCGGTCACCGAGATGATCACCGGGCAGGACCTGGTGGAGTGGCAACTGCGCGTAGCCTCGGGCGAGCCGCTGCCTCTCAGGCAAGATCAGCTTCAAATCCACGGCCATGCACTGGAAGCCCGCGTCTACGCCGAAAACCCCGACAAGGGCTTCCTGCCCTCCACCGGCACGCTGCGCTACCTGCGCACACCGGCAGCGGTCACGTTCGCGCTGGGCCAGGACGGCAACGGCCCGGCTGGCGTGCGCATCGACTCCGGCGTGCGCGAGGGCGACACCATCAGCCCGTACTACGACCCCATGATCGCCAAGCTGATCGTGTGGGGCCGCGACCGCGAGGAGGCGCTGGCGCGCATGGCGCAGGCGCTGGCCGAGTATCACGTGGTGGGCCTGTCGACCAATATCGCCTTCCTGCAGCGGCTGGTGACGTCGCAGGCGTTCCGCACGGCGGACCTCGACACCGGCCTGATCGAGCGCAACCAGGCGGCACTGTTTCCGCCGGCCGCGCCCGTGGGCATGGAAGTGATTGCGCTGGCGGTGGCGGCGTTGCTGGATGCGCAAGCCCGCGCGCGCCGCGTGGACCCGGCCGACGCGCATTCGCCCTGGCAGAACGCCGGCGCATGGCGCCTGAACGGAGACGCCACCAGCCAGTTCCGCCTGCGCACCGGTGAAGGCGAAACGCTGGCCAGCCTGCGCAGTGATGGCGGCAAGCAATGGCTGACGGTAGGCGAGCAGACCCTGCCCTTCCGCGCGGCCAGCCTGGCCGGCAGCCACGCACTCGACCTGGGCGAGCGCACGGTCAAGGGCAACACCCATATCGAAGGCGACGCTCTCTACGTGTTCAGCGGCAAGCAGCAAACCCGGCTGGAAGTCATCGACCCGCTGGCCCATGCGGGCAGCGCCGATGCCGAGGGCGGTAAGCTGGTGGCGCCGATGCCGGGCCGCATCATCGCGGTGATGGTCAAGGCCGGCACGGTCATTGGCAAGGGAGATCCGCTGATCGTGATGGAAGCCATGAAAATGGAACACACCCTGACCGCGCCGGCCGACGGCGTGGTGCAGGAGGTGCTTTATGGTATCGGCGACCAGGTGCAGGATGGGGCGCAGTTGGTCACGTTGGAAGATGTGGTGGTGTGAAGGAATGCGGGCCTTTTGGAGCGGGGGGCTGCTTGTAGCCCCGCTGACGCGGGGAGACACGTTTGGTGGGTGGGGTTTTCTTGCTTCTAGCTGCTGTCGCGGCTGTACGGTATTGGCCGTTTTGGAACGTGTGAGATGTCACTTCTCTTTACTCGTAAAGAGAAGTAACCAAGAGAAAGCGATCCTTGCAGGAGGCTGGCT
>NZ_JBXAOE010000070.1:0-3941 GCF_058802485.1 Cupriavidus sp. GW822-FHT02D05
GGGTTGTGGGGGACTGCGTAGCATCGTCCGGAAGCGATCTGCTTGACCGGTCATCGTTTTGATAATTGTATACTATCTACAATTAGAAGAAAGGGGTAGTGGTCGATGGTGACAATATGCAGGCCGCATGCCGGCAGGCCCACGTAACGTGAATCAAGCGGCTCTGGCTTCACCCGCGGCCTCGATCTGCCGGTAGGCGAAGCCCGCCAGCGCCACGTCTTCCAGTCCCACGCCCACGGACTTGTAGATCAGGATGTCCGTGTCATTGCCGCGCGGCTTCACGCTGCCGGTCACCACATCGGCTAGCTCGACGACCTTGTCGGCCGGCAGCACGGCGGGATCCGCCAGCACGATGTCCCCGGCCTCGCGCATGGATTGGGGGCGCCACTCCACTACCAGCCGGGCCGCGCGGGAGAGCGCCACGTCGTCCAGCTCGCGGGTGTGCGGCAGGCTGGACCCGATGGCCGCGACGAAGGCGCCGGGCTTGAGGGAATGGCCGGAGAACAACGGCGTGGTGGAGCGCGAGGCCGTGACCACGATGTCGGCCTGGGCCACGGCCAGGTCCGGCTCGGCAAGGTCGACCGGGATGCCGCAGTGCCGCGCCAGGCGCTCGGGCATGGCGGCATCGGCATACGGGTCGGACAGCAGGATGCGCTTGAGCGGCAGGGCGGCGGCGAGCTGCCGGGCATGCTGCACGCCTTGCGTGCCGGCGCCGAAGAGCGCCAGCACTTCGGCTCCCGGCCGCGCCAGGTGCCGGGCGGCCAGCACCGAGCAGGCAGCGGTGCGCAGCCGGGTGATCGCGCCCGCATCGAACGATGCCAGCGGCCGGCCGTCCTCGGTGGAGAAGATCAGGATGACAAAGGAAAACTGTCCTTTGATGGTGGTGTAGACCTTGGCGCCGGCCACCTGCTGCTCGGGAATCACCGCGCCCAGCGTGGACAGCTTGACGCCGCCGGCCTCGGTACGGATACGCTCCTGCATGGCGGCCTTGCCTTGGCCGAAGCTGCGGAAAGCGTCCAGCATCACTTGCTGGGCGTCAGCGGGGCTGACGTGGCGGTCGATCATCTCATCGGTGATATGCAGCATGGTCTGTTTCCTGGCGTAGCGGGAATGGAGGGGAGCGTAGGGTCTAAGGTGAGGCGAGGTGTGGCGTCAGGCGGGCAGGGCGAGCTTGACCAGTACGCCAATGGCGCCGGCCGTGCACAGCGCCAGCAGCAGCTTGCGCACGGCCTTGGCCGAAAAGCGGTTCTTGAGGTGATTGGACACCGCAAAGCCGATCAGCAGCATGGGCGACAGGCTCAGGCTGAGCCACAGGTCCACCAGCCCGAAACGGCCGGCGGCAGCCAGCATGGCTAGCGAAAACGCCGCACCGGCGCACAGGATGCAGCCGATGGTGGCGCGCAATTGCGGCGGCGGCAGGTGCTGCATGACGATGGCAAAGGGCGGCGCGCCCGCCGAGGTGACCGTGCCCATGAAGCCGGAGGCGGCACCCGCCACCGCCATGTTCAGGCCGGATGCCTGCACCCGCCAGCCCAGCAGGCTCAGCGACACTGCAGCCAGGATCGACAGCGCGAACACCAGCGCCAGCACTTCGGCTGGCAGTTGCGTCATCGCCGCCACCGCCACCACCGTGCCCGCCGCACGGCCAGCCAGCGCATTGCCCGCCGTGCGCCAGGCAATGGCACGGAACTCGCGTATCGCACCCAGCAACGAGACCAGCCCGCCCATGGCCAGCAAGGGGCCCGGGGCCAGTTGCGGGAAAAACAGCACGGCCACCGGCGCCGACACCATCGAGAAGCCGATCCCGCCCACGCCTTGCAGGCAGGCGCCGCACAGGATCAGCGCACCCATCAGGCCGAATTGCCAGGCGGTGGTGCCGGCGGGAAGAAGGGTGGAAAGTGTCATGGCGGCTTGGATTGAAGTCAGGGATCGCACGCTGCGCCATCGGCGATGGCATATTGATGGTGCGATTAATTGGTATACAGTCTACATAAAATTCAAGTGGAAGACATCTTGAATAGGCCGAATGGACGCCGCTGGCTCGCAAAAGGTGCCTGCCATCCCTGTTTTAGCGCGAAAAATAAGGGTTTGCACCAGATTGGGTGGATTCCCTAGTCCCGGTAGATTTCGCTTGTTTTGATGCAGATCAAGAATATAGTATACGTTCATGGGGCAGCCATAGCCCCGCAAGACAAAAACGATGGTCTCTACAGATAAAGATCCAAGGGGAATACATGCAACACGAAGCGGTGATTGGCGCAGCACACTGGATCTACCTGGCAGGCGTGGCGGTGATCGTCCTGACCATGATCCTGCGAGCCAATGTGGTCGTGCCGTCGATTCTGGGTACGTTTCTGGTGGTGTTCGCGCTGACCGGTAGCCCGGTCTCGGCGCTGGGAGGCATTTTTTCGGCAAGCCTGGTGGCGGCCAAGGAGTTGTTCAACATCTTCCTGGTCATCGCTTTCATGACGGCGCTGCTCAACTCGCTGAAGACGCTGCGCTCGGATATCCGCATGGTGGAGCCGTTCCGGGTGGTGATGAAAAACGGCCATTCCGCGTTCTTCATCCTGGCCGGCATTACCTACGTGATTTCGCTGTTCTTCTGGCCCACGCCGGCGGTGCCGCTGGTCTCGGCCATCCTGCTGCCGGCAGCGATCGCGGCTGGCCTGCCGCCGCTGGCGGGCGCCATGGCCATCGCGATTGCGGGGCAGGGCATGGCGTTGTCGTCCGACTATGTGATTGGCGTGGCGCCGGGGATCAGCGCCAAGGCAGCCGGCGCCGCGGTCAGCGCGGTGGTGGTCGCTGATCGCGCGCTGGTACTGTCGATCATTACCGGCGCCATCGCGCTGACCCTGGCCTATCTGTCGATGCGCAAGCACATCGTGCCTGCCAGCGGCGCCTTGCTGACCCATTGGCAAGCGCGCGCGGGCGGCGCCGTGGAAAAGGCCGAGCACGCAGGCACCTTCGACAAGGCCGAGATCGCGCGCGGCACCGAGCACGACGAGCCACTCGTCACCGATGCCAATATCGAGCGCAGCCTGGCCATGGTGGCGCTGCGCCGCGTCAAGTGGTCGAAGTGCTTCGCGGTGGTGACGCCGCTGGCCTTCCTGGCGGTGGTGGCCGTGATGGTGCTGCCGAAGATGGGTTCGGGCCTGCCGGAGTTGAAGGGCGGCGATGCGGCCGCGCTGGTTGGCGGCGTTGCGGCGCTGCTGATGATGCTGGCCACGCTGGCGGCGGAAGGCCCGCGCAAGATGCTCGATGTGTGCCCCGAGCACATCACCGATGGCTTTGTCTTCGCCTTCAAGGCCATGGGCTCGGTGCTGCCAATCGCCGGCTTTTTCTTTGTCGGCGCCGGCGAGACCGCGGCGCAGATCCTGGGCGTCAGCGCCGACAAAGCCCCCAGCCTGCTGTTCGAGCTGATCCAGGCTTACCAGCACATGATTCCGGATAACCATGTGCTGGTGGCGTTCGGCGTGCTGCTGGTGGGCATGATCACTGGCATCGACGGCTCGGGTTTTGCCGGCTTGCCGCTGACCGGCACGCTGGCCGGCGCGCTGGGCCCGGTGGTGGGATTCGATTCCGCCACGCTGGCGGCAATCGGGCAGATGGGCGCGGTGTGGACGGGCGGCGGCACGCTGATCGCATGGTCCTCCCTGATTGCGGTGGCCGGATTTGCCCGGGTGCCGGTGCTCGATGCGGTGCGCGCCTTGCTGTTGCCGGTGCTGATCGGGCTGTGCGTATCCACCGTTTGCGCCATGTTCCTCTGGCGCTGAACCTGTCGCACTGAGCGGCAAGAAGCGAGGCCATCCGTGCCTCGCTTTTTTATTCCTGAAGCGCGAATACTCTCTTCACAAAAACAGTAGATAGTATACAATCTACATAAAGGTATCGGATGGCACGGCTAAAGCCACCCGGACCACGCTACGCAGTCCCCACAACCT
>NZ_JBXAOE010000071.1:0-3547 GCF_058802485.1 Cupriavidus sp. GW822-FHT02D05
GCGCTTGCCGTTGCCCTGCCGATGCCGCGGGGGGAGGCGGCGCCGGTTACGATCACAACCTTGTTCTCGAGCATCATCTTTGTCTCCTGGCTGTTGAAATGATGATTCGAGTGTCGTGCCTCGGGCAGCGCCGATCAATGCAGTCCGTCTCAGCTATTGCTGAGAAATTTTCAGTTGAGGGATTGGATTCCGGGAGATGAGGATATTGTGCGTTGCACAATAAAAAAGACTGCCGACTACCTATGACGCGGCTGGGCTACTTCAATTCCCGGTCGATCCAGTCGAGAAAGCGCTGTACCCGGGGCAGATCCGCGTTCTGCGATGGGCAGACGATGTGATGGCCCCCCACCTCAACGGCATACGTCTGGTCAAAGACCGGCACCAGCGTTCCCTTGCCGATATGGACCGACGCGAGCAGCATGCTTTCCAGCGCCACGCCAATGCCCAGTGCCGCGGTCTCCAGCGACATGTAAGAGCGGTCAAAGGAAAAGTCGAACGCCTGGTGCTCGCCGCCGGACACACCAAACCTGGCAAACCATTGCTGCCATTGGACAAGTGGCGTCTCTGAGAAGACCAGGCGCTGGCCCAGCAGGTCAGCCGGCGTGCGTATGGGGTGTTTGGCAAGATACTCGGGGGAGGCCAGGGGCGCGATGAATTCGTTGCGCAATGTCTTGACCTGCAAGTCCCGCCAGTGCGCATAGCCATAGCGGATATCGACGTCGTAGTAGCCGCTTGTGAATGAGACATCCTCGTAGGAGCAGGCGATATTCAGCTGGATGTCGCCGTTGTCGGCCTGGAACGACTTCAGTCGCGGCAGCAACCACATCAGGCCGAAGCTCGGGCTCGAATGCACCCTGAGTATGTCGACTTCCGCCTGGCTCGACGCGCGCTCGGTGGCGCGGTTCAGTTCCGCAAGCGAACCTGTGACGTCGCGCAGGTATTGCTCTCCGACTGGCGTCAGCGTCAGTCCTCGCCCCTGCCGGAAGAATAGCGGCTGGCCGATGATGGTTTCGAGGTTGGCAATCTGATGGCTCACCGCTGACGCGGTCAGGCCCAGTTCCTCGGATGCGCGGCTCACGCTCTTCGTTCTCGCGACGCTCTCGAACGCGATGATCGACTTCAGCGGCGGAATGCGCATGTTCGGCTCTCGGGCAACGGCAGCAGTACGAATGGGCCGGGGTGGCAGGCGGTGAAGTACCGAAGCTGGTGTGGTGTCATCTGCGCTGTCCCGACCGGCAAGCGGGTGCCGATGCTGGTATCGATGACGTAGTGTAAGCGGGGCCCAATTCCAGCGTCAATTTGGCAGCCGGCACCGGGGGGACGGTTCAGAGCCGGTGTTACGGGCGGTGCGTGATGCGCCAGGCAAAACGCAAAAACGGCTTAGAGATCAAAGTTCTCTAAGCCGTTGGTTTGCTACTCGTGTCAGGTGGTGCGGCTGGCAGGATTCGAACCCACGACCCCTTGGTTCGTAGCCAAGTACTCTATCCAACTGAGCTACAGCCGCACGCGAGGGCAGGACTATATCGCACCTGGCGGAAAATACAAGGGGGTACGCCGATAAAAGTTGGGGGCGGTCCCTGACTGGCGGGCTAAGTCACCAGGTCAACCAGCCCCGGCAGCATCAAGTACCCCCCGATCACCACCAGCACCCCAAACGCAATCCGCCGCGTTGCCACCGCCGAAAGCGGTGGCGGAAAGCGCCGGGCTGCCATCGTGGTCAATGCCACAACCGGCACGGCAAGTGCTGCCTGTATCCAGATGTCGGCACTGAGCTGCCCTTGCCACGCACTGAACAAGGTGCGTGTCACGGAGGTCGCGGTGAACACAAGAATCAGCGCGCAGCGGATCTCCACCAGCGACAGCGGCTGGCGATAGAACTGGAAGATCAGCGGTGGCCCGGATACGCCAAACATGCCGCTGAGCAAGCCGCCAAAGATGCCGCTGACAAAGAAGCTGCGGTTGCCCGAGCGCCGCGGCAGCGGCGCAGGGCGCAGCGCGGCGCTAACGCCGCCGTACAGCACCACCGCGCCCAGCAGCCATTGCAGGATGCCGGCGGCGGCGCTGCTCAGGTAGTCGAGGATCAGCACGCCGGCCACCACGGAGGGCAGGATGCCGAGCGTGGCCGCGCCCACCGCGCGCCAGTCGATGTGATGCAGCTTGCCGGGCAGCGCCACGGCGCTGTTGGCCAGCGTCACCAGGCTCACCAGCGTGGCAACGGTCGCGACCGGCGCGAGGTCCATCCCGCTGGTCGCGCCCATCACGATCATGCCCAGGCCAAAGCCGGTCACCGTCTGGAAGTAGCTTGCCGCGCCCATCAGCGCGAGCAGCGGCAGCAGGTGGTCCGTGCTCATGGCTGGCATGCGGCCATCGGGGCTTCCGGCTGGGCTTGCGCGGCGGCTTGCGCCTGCACGGCGGTGACGGCGATCACGTAAAACACGTCGTCGGCGCTGCAGCCGCGCGACAGATCGTTGGCTGGTTTTTGCAGCCCCTGCAGCAAGGGCCCGATTGCCTTGGCGCCGCCCACGCGCTCGGCCAGCTTGTAGCCGATATTGCCGGCCTCCAGGCTGGGAAAGACCAGCACATTGGCGCGGCCTTCCACCTTGGAGTGCTCGATCTTCTTCCTGGCGATCTCGGCAACGATGGCGGCATCGAGCTGCACGTCGCCATCGATGGCCAGCGCCGGGCGCTGCGCCTGCACCAGGCGCGTGGCTTGCACCACTTTATCGACCGCGGCATGCCGGGCGCTGCCGCTGGTGGAGAACGACAGCATGGCGACGCGCGGGGCATCCATCAGCAGGTTTTGCGCGCTGTCGGCCGCGGCCATGGCGATCTCGGCCAGCTCAAAGGCGTCGGGATCCACCACCAGCCCGCAATCGGAGAAAATCAGCCCGCCCTTCAATGCATGGAACGGCTCGCACAACATCATCAGGAAGAAGCTCGATACCAGCTTGAACGCCGGGTGAATGCCGATGACCTGGATGGCGGTGCGCACCACGTCGGCGGTGGTGTGCACCGCGCCGGCCACCGAGCCGTCCGCATGGCCCAGGCGCACCATCAGGTTGGCGAAGCACAGGGGCTTGAGCACTTCGCGCCTGGCGTCTTCCAGCGTCATGCCTTTTTTCGCGCGCAGGGCGAACAGCTTCTGCGCGAGGGACGGCGTGAGCGCGGAGGTGGCGGGGTCGATCACGTCCATGCCGGCCAGGTCGATGTCCTCGCTGGCGGCCGCCTGGCGGATGCGCGCCGCGTCGCCCACCAGCACGATGCGCGCGATGCCCTCATGGGCCGCGCGTTGCGCGGCGTGCAGGATGCGCGGGTCTTCGGCCTCGCACAGCACGATGCGCCTGGGTTCGGCGCGGGCGCGCTCGATGATGCGGTTGATCGCTTTCATGATGGGGTCGCTCAGAATGGAAAATGGCCGGAAGCAGCGGGCGCTGCCTCAGGCCACCGGCCAAGCGCCCGCTAACTCACTGGCTCAAACGTAGTCCTTGTACTTGTCGAGCATGCGCACGGGCTTGGCCAGCGCGTCGCGGCGGAACGGGTCGCCGAG
>NZ_JBXAOE010000072.1:0-2636 GCF_058802485.1 Cupriavidus sp. GW822-FHT02D05
TCCATCGGGAACTGGTCGGTACGGTCGATCTCGGCCGCGCGCGGCGCCAGTTCGGCCTGCGCCCAGTTGCGCACGGTGTCGCGCAGCATCTCGATGTCTTCGCCCAAGTCGAATTTCAGGCCTGGCAGCTCGGTCGTTGCGATCATGGCGGTCTCCTGATGGAATCGGTCTTGTTGTTTTGTCTGCTTTGTCTGTTTTGTCTGCTTTGTCGTTTGTGGTCAAACGTGGTCCAGCGTGCGCACCACGCACAAGGTCATCAGCATGGTAGCCACCGCCTTGCGCACGCCGGCGGTCTCGCTATACACGTCGCCCTGCGCCACGATCAAGGTACGGCCGGGCTTGAGCACGCGGCCCACCGCCACCAGCCGCTCGCCCTGGGCGGGTGAGAGCAGATTGATCTTGTACTCGGCGGTCAGCCCGGCCTCGCCGTCCCCCACCATCGACAGTGCGGCGTAGCCGCACGCGCTATCGGCCAGCGCGCCGACGGCGCCACCGTGGAAGAAGCCGTGCTGCTGGGTCACGCCCTCGGACCACGGCATAGCGATCTCCACCTCGCCCCACATGACCCGCGTCAGCGCCGCGCCGAAGGTGGTCATCAGGCCCTGGCGGGAGAAGCTGGTGGCAATGGCATCCGCGCGCTCGGCGGACAACGGCGTGGCATCGACAGCTTGAGGCATGGGCTTTCCTTGTTTGAGAAGCTATTCTATTGACGTTTACGTAAACGTCAATCAAATCAAATACGGCAGCTGTAATAATGCCTCATCAGGCACTTTTCACGACGGTCGGTGGCACTTCGCACGCATGTGTCGCCAGCAACGCCCGGCACTGCCGCTCGTGTTGATCGATCTCGGCAAGCTGCGCCTGCAGGTCCTCGAGCTGGCGCTCCAGTGTGCCGCGGTGATGCGCCAGCGAATGCAGGAAGCGCTCCAGCTGCGGTGCGGTGTCTCGCGGCGATTCATACAAGTCGAGAATCTCGCGGATTTCGTTGAGCGTCAGCCCAAGTCGCTTGCCCCGCACGGTGAGCTTCAGGCGCGTGCGCTCGCGCCCGTTATAGACGCGCTTGCGCCCGGTCGGCCCTTCGCGCTCCGGCGACAGCAAGCCCTGGTCCTCGTAGAAACGGATCGCACGCGGCGTCACGTCGAACTCGCGGGCGAGATCGGTGATGGTGTAGGTTGGCGTGGCTGGCGAGTCTGGCATGGTGGCCCGGTAAAAAAGTGAACGGTCGTTCGGTATGGAATGAAGTTTTCGCTTAAGATGGAAAAAGCCCGCTCCTATTGACGTTAACGTTAGCGTCAAGCAAGGCTGCTGGCAACCGCGATATGCAACCGTGACAACGAGAAAGCCCGCCTGCGCGCGGCACCGCGCGCACAGGGCTTCAGACCCGAGAGACTCCTCATGAACGCACTCGAACACGAACTCCAATACCCGTTTGGCGTAACCCTGCCCGAAGGCGGCGCGCGGCAGCAGGTGGCGCCCGGCGTCTACTGGCTGCGCATGCCGCTGCCCTTCGCGCTGGACCACATCAACCTGTGGCTGGTGCGCGACCGCCTTGAAGGCCGCGACGGCTGGACCATTATCGATTGCGGCGTCACCAACGACACCATCAAGGCGCACTGGGAAACCGTATTCGCCAACGAGCTCGACGGCCTGCCCGTGCTGCGCGTGCTGGCCACCCACTGCCACCCCGACCACATCGGGCTGGCGCACTGGCTGTGCAAGCGCTGGGACGCCCGCCTGTGGATGAGCCTGGGCGACTACATGAACGCCCGCGTGATGGGCGGCGGCAGCGGCGTCGGCTCCAACGCCGGCGGCGACTTCGCGGCCAGCCACTTCGCCCGCCACGGCCTGACGGACCCCGACAGCCTGGAAAAGCTGCGCGCACGCAAGAGCTACTACCCGTCGCTGGTGCCCGACCTACCCACCCAGTACCGCCGCATGATGGACGGCGATACCGTGCATATCGGCACCGACCCGGCCAGGTCCGGCTGGCGAGTGATCACTGGCTTCGGGCACGCGCCCGAGCACGTAGCGCTCTACAACGCCGCCTTGAATGTGCTGATTTCCGGCGACATGGTGCTCCCGCGCATCTCCACCAATGTCAGCGTGTTCGACATGGAACCGGAAGCCAATCCGCTCAAGCTATACCTGGACTCCCTGGGCAAGTACGAGCCGCTGCCCGAGGACGTGCTGATCCTGCCGTCGCACGGGCGGCCGTTCCGGAACCTGCATACCCGGATCCGCCAGTTGCGCGAACACCATGTGGAGCGGCTTGCCGAGACGCGGGTGGCCTGTGGGGAGAAGGCCTGCAATGCGCATGACATCGTTGGCGTGATTTTCAACCGGCAGTTTGATATTCACCAGATGACGTTTGCCATGGGCGAGGCGCTGGCGCACTTGCATGTGTTGTGGCATGCGGGGGAGGTGAGGCGGGAGGTTGGGGAGGATGGGGTTGTCAGGTTTAGGGTTTAGCGAGTACTGGTGGGATTTTGCTGCTGCCTCGGCGTTTGCTGCAACTGCAAAATCTAATTAAAAATCAATAACTTAACTTCAACTTCAACTGCAGTTTCACCACGCCTGCGGCGCGGCGACCTACTTTCTTGTCTTGCCAAGAAAGTAGGCAAAGAAGGCGCGCCGGA
>NZ_JBXAOE010000073.1:0-2140 GCF_058802485.1 Cupriavidus sp. GW822-FHT02D05
TTAGTCTTCTTTGCCGACGCAAAGAAGAGTGACCGGCAGCCCCCGCAGGGGGATGTCGTATGGCTTTTGGGTGCAAGAGCCAACGCCGCTCAAACAAACAGCGACCAACCCCGCAGGCAGATGTCGTACGGCCCTTGGGTCCAAAAACCAACGCCGTTCAAAGAAGCGACCACCCCTAAATCCCCTCCCCAACCACCACCACATCCAACTCAATCCCCATACCCGCCAACATCAAACGAAAATCCCACACCGTATGCACCCGGTTCTCCGTAACCGCACAAACAACCCGGCCAGTGCCGGTTGTCGATAGCGGCGCAAGCGCTTCCACCGCGGCGCGTACCGGATCGACGAAGGCCTTGCCGGGAAACAGCCGCTGGAAATAATCGCTGAGCCAGGGCAGGTGCGTGGACGACAAGGTAAAGACGTCGATCTCCGGGTGCGTGGCGAGGATAGCGCGCACAAATGCATCGACTTCGGCGCCGGTGCGCGCGGCATCGGTCAGGAACGCCCCCGACTCCACCAGCTCGACCAGCGCGGAGGCATTGAACGAGAACGCTTGCCCGCGCCCCCGGCTGGCCGCCGCGATATACGCGCCAAGCTCGGCGCTTTCCACCAACGATCGCACCCCCAGCACCCCGATTTGCCCGGACTTCGACAGCGCCAGGGCCTCGGCAACCGGCGGCACCACGCCAAATAGCGGCACGCTGGCGGTGCGGCGCAAATCCTCCAGCACGGTGACCGAGGGTGCGTTGGACGCCATCAGGATGGCGCTCGCCCCTAGCCCCTGCAGGCGTTGCACGGCTTGCGCGGTGGCGTCCAGCAAGGCCTGCCTGTCCTTGCCGCCATAGGGAAAGCTGGCGCGGTCGGCGAGATAGATCAGGTCCTGGTTCGGGAAGCGTTCCTGCAGGAGGCGGACGGCGGCATAGCTGCCGATGCCGGCATCGAAGACACCAATGGGTTGATGCAATGTGGCGAAGGGTTCCATGACGATTCAGTGAGTGGGTTCGCAAGGACTATCGCGCCAGATTGGTACAATTAAAAGTGCCGAATCAAGCAATTTTAATTGGGCCATTTATGCCGAAGATGCGGGACGCCGAAGTGCTGGACCTGGCTGTGCTGCCAAGGAGTGCGGGCGAAGCCAAGCAAGCGTGGGTGTATCGCAGCATCCGCCAGGCCATCCTTGGCGGCAGCCTGCCGCGCGGCGCGCGGCTTGCGTCGACCCGTACGCTGGCGGCGCGCTGGGCGGTGTCGCGGGGGATTGTCGAACTGGCGTTCGAGCAGTTGCGCCTGGAGGGCTATATAGCGAGCCGGGTCGGCTCGGGCTCGCGCGTGAGCGCCAGGCTGCCGGAGGAGTTCTCGCTGCGAGAACACAGCCTTCCCGGGGCGCGGTCCATCGCAGCCTCGACCGCTGCTGCGGCGGCGCCGACGCGCGTCGTGGCGGGCCTGCCGTTCGTGGCCCGCCTGGCCGATCCCGCCTTGTTTCCACTCGACGAATGGCGAAGCCATGTGAGCCGCGTACTGCGGTCGTTGTCCGCCCAACAACTAGGCGACGACGATCCCTGCGGCGACCTCGCACTGCGCGGGGAAATCGCCGCCTACCTGCGGGCGACCCGCGGCATTCGGTGCGACGCCGGGCAACTGATGATCGTGACCGGTATCCGGCAAGCCATCGACCTGGCTGCCCGCGTGGTGTTGCGCGAGCAGGGCCGCGTGCTGCTGGAGGATCCGGCCTATCTGTCGGCGGTACCGCTCTTCAGCTTGTCCTCGCCGCGCATTTCGCCGGTGCGGGTCGATGAGGAGGGCATCTCGATGGATGGCATCCGCCAGCATGCGGATGCTGCGCTGGTGTACGTCACGCCCGCTCACCAGGCGCCGCTGGGCCTGACGATGTCCGTGAGCCGGCGGCTGGCGTTGCTCGACTGGGCAAAGGCGCATGACGCCTGGGTCCTGGAGGACGACTACGACAGCGAGTTCAACTACAGCCGCGCGCCGCTGCCCGCGCTCAAGGCGCTGGATCATGCTGATCGCGTGATCCACTGCGGTAGTTTCAACAAGAGCCTCTATGAGGGTGGAGACAAAACAAAGAAAGACCTATTCTTCCTAAACTGAACATGGAGATGCAGTCATGGGGAAGATGGGA
>NZ_JBXAOE010000074.1:0-1975 GCF_058802485.1 Cupriavidus sp. GW822-FHT02D05
GCATGGTAGGAGAGCGTTCTGTAAGCCTGTGAAGGTGTCTTGTAAAGGATGCTGGAGGTATCAGAAGTGCGAATGCTGACATGAGTAGCGATAAAGGGGGTGAAAAGCCCCCTCGCCGTAAGCCCAAGGTTTCCTACGCAACGTTCATCGGCGTAGGGTGAGTCGGCCCCTAAGGCGAGGCAGAGATGCGTAGCTGATGGGAAGCAGGTTAATATTCCTGCACCGTCGTATGATGCGATGGGGGGACGGATCGCGGAAGGTTGTCCGGGTGTTGGAAGTCCCGGTCCCTGCATTGGAGAAGGCGCTTAGGCAAATCCGGGCGCGGAATTCAAGGATGTGGGGCGAGCGGCCTAGTGCTGCGAAGCAATTGGAAGTGGTTCCAAGAAAAGCCTCTAAGCTTCAGTCATACGAGACCGTACCGCAAACCGACACAGGTGGGCGAGATGAGTATTCTAAGGCGCTTGAGAGAACTCGGGAGAAGGAACTCGGCAAATTGGTACCGTAACTTCGGGATAAGGTACGCCCTTGTAGCTTGACTGGCCTGCGCCAGGAGGGTGAAGGGGTTGCAATAAAATGGTGGCTGCGACTGTTTAATAAAAACACAGCACTCTGCAAACACGAAAGTGGACGTATAGGGTGTGACGCCTGCCCGGTGCCGGAAGATTAAATGATGGGGTGCAAGCTCTTGATTGAAGTCCCGGTAAACGGCGGCCGTAACTATAACGGTCCTAAGGTAGCGAAATTCCTTGTCGGGTAAGTTCCGACCTGCACGAATGGCGTAACGATGGCCACACTGTCTCCTCCCGAGACTCAGCGAAGTTGAAGTGTTTGTGATGATGCAATCTCCCCGCGGCTAGACGGAAAGACCCCATGAACCTTTACTGTAGCTTTGCATTGGACTTTGAACCGATCTGTGTAGGATAGGTGGGAGGCTTTGAAGCGTGGACGCTAGTCTGCGTGGAGCCGTCCTTGAAATACCACCCTGGTTTGTTTGAGGTTCTAACCTTGGTCCGTGAATCCGGATCGGGGACAGTGCATGGTAGGCAGTTTGACTGGGGCGGTCTCCTCCCAAAGTGTAACGGAGGAGTTCGAAGGTACGCTTGGTACGGTCGGACATCGTACCTAAAGTGCAATGGCAAAAGCGTGCTTAACTGCGAGACCGACAAGTCGAGCAGGTGCGAAAGCAGGACATAGTGATCCGGTGGTTCTGAATGGAAGGGCCATCGCTCAACGGATAAAAGGTACTCTGGGGATAACAGGCTGATACCGCCCAAGAGTTCATATCGACGGCGGTGTTTGGCACCTCGATGTCGGCTCATCTCATCCTGGGGCTGTAGCCGGTCCCAAGGGTATGGCTGTTCGCCATTTAAAGAGGTACGTGAGCTGGGTTTAAAACGTCGTGAGACAGTTTGGTCCCTATCTGCCGTGGGCGTTGGAATCTTGACGGGGGCTGCTCCTAGTACGAGAGGACCGGAGTGGACGTACCGCTGGTGTACCTGTTGTCTCGCCAGAGGCATCGCAGGGTAGCTATGTACGGAAGAGATAACCGCTGAAAGCATCTAAGCGGGAAACTCGCCTGAAGATGAGGATTCCCTGGAGCCTTGAGCTCCTTGAAGGGTCGTTCGAGACCAGGACGTTGATAGGCTGGGTGTGGAAGCGCAGTAATGCGTTAAGCTAACCAGTACTAATTGCCCGTAAGGCTTGATCCTATAACCAGTGTGTTTCTACCTGGTGTGAGTGTCGCGTGCCGCTGCAGCAGTAACAAGGCAGCTTGGCCGATACGCACAACCCCTACTACATCCCTATTCGCTGCGTTGAGCATCCCTCAGCGCGGCCACCGTTTATGCCTGGTGACCATAGCGAGTTGGAACCACCCCTTCCCATCCCGAACAGGACCGTGAAACGACTCCACGCCGATGATAGTGCGGATACCCGTGTGAAAGTAGGTAATCGCCAGGCTCTCCCTTGAAACCCC
>NZ_JBXAOE010000075.1:0-1830 GCF_058802485.1 Cupriavidus sp. GW822-FHT02D05
TCCGATATGGGATGCGCAGCAGCCCCTCGACCGACCACGCGCCTGCAATCCGGACGGCCGCTCATGGCCGGGAAGGGCCGCCCGCGGCCGATTATCGAACGGGGTGGCCGACCCCTTGTCGGGCGACCGCCACCGACCCGAAGCGGCCAGCCGGTCATCTCCAAAGCAGCCGTTCGAACCGGGATCAACGATCTGGTCACTCCCGGTTCGCCGATCCTGCTGTAACTGCTAGCGCGACCGAACGCCGCGTATCATCTCCGCCAGAATATATCCGGCAATTCGCGGATTTTCCTTGATTCGTCGGGTACTGTAGCCATACCAGTCGTGACCGTATGGCACATAGACACGCACGTTAAAACCTTGCACAAGCAAAGCATCACGCAGCGGTTCGCACACCCCCAGCAACATCTGGAACTCGAATCGTGACCTGTCGATCTGCTCGCGTTGCAGCCATTTGATCAGCGAATCGATCAATTGTGCATCGTGAGTAGCAATGCCCACGAACGATCCCGCCTGTATTGCGCTCGAAACGTGCCGAACGAAGTACGCGTTGATCGCGGTCCGATCCCTCGATGCACCGTCGACGAGATGCTGGTTTGCCTCCACATATATTCCCTTGCAAATGCGCATGCGGCTCCTGCGTGCCTGCAGTGGGCGGATGTCAACGTTCGTGCGTGTCAAATATGCTTGCAGTGCGATCCCAACTGGATATCCGTCGGACTCGAGCTTCAAGAACGCGTCGAGCGTTTTCTGCGTGCAACTGGTGTCTTCCATGTCGATGCAGGCGCTGATCCCATGCGATGCTGCCGCTCGCAGTATCGCCGAGACCCGCGCCATGCAAGCGTCTTCGTCGAGATGCAACCCCAGTGCGGTCAATTTTATCGATAGCTCGGTGGGCTCATTTTGCGCGCCAAGCGCTTGGACAAGATTGAGATAATCACGGGTCATCGACTCTGCCTGATCCGACGACGACGCGGTCTCGCCCAACACGTCGACGGTTGTTCTGAAGCCTGCTGCGTGGAGCGAGTGGATGCGTGCACGGGCATCGCAAAGCGTTTCACCGGCGATATAGCGGCGGGAAATTTTACGGATCAGCGAACGGGGAACGAGCGGAATGGCGTGAGCCGCCATCGTATTGAAAATACGCATGTTTTGGTCTCTTAAAATTGCAATCGCAAGAATCTGGACGTGATAAATCGATTCGAGCGACATCTCCAGACTGTTATTCCAACAGGTCCGGGACGAATGCCAAGGCGGATGCAATCACTGCATCGACACAGGCTTTCAGTGCGTTTTCGAGGGAGGCCAGGCAGCTGCGTACATTGTTCGAATGGACTCGGTACAGGGTCGGTTGTAGCCTGCTTTCGCTATTTCAATCAGGCATCACGAATCGTAGCACGAACAGACCATGATCATGAGCCGATGCGCAGGGCGGTCGGGGTTGAGATTGTCAGCGATCGGTACATTCCGGCGGGTGTCTCAAATTGGCCGAACTCAGCCGTCAGACCGATCCCTGAATCACACAGTGAGTCCCATCGCCTAGGCTCTCCCATCCCGCAAGTCGGCGAAGAACCTTCTGTCAGCGGCACCAAGGTTCCACACGAAACAATCCCGATCGCATCGCCAGGAACACGGCTTCGGCGCGGCTCTGCGCGCCGAGCTTTCGGCGAGCCTCATCGATGTAGTGATCGGCGGTGCGCGCTGAAATTCCCAACTTCTCGCCGATCTCCCGGCTAGACTTTCCGTTCGCAGTCAAAGAGGGTGAGGACAAATTCAGGCATTGGACAATCGGCGTACGAGCAAACGTGCCTGAGATAGCCAGACCCAGGC
>NZ_JBXAOE010000076.1:0-1789 GCF_058802485.1 Cupriavidus sp. GW822-FHT02D05
GCTCAAACGTAGTCCTTGTACTTGTCGAGCATGCGCACGGGCTTGGCCAGCGCGTCGCGGCGGAACGGGTCGCCGAGCTCACGGGTGCACATGATCTCGATGATGGTGGTCTTGCCGTGGTGCATCTGCAGGTCGATGGCGCGCTTGAGCGCCGGGCCGACGTCTTCCAGCTTGTCCACCACGATGCCCTCGGCGCCCATGGCGCGGGCGATCTCGGCGAAGCTCTGGTTGTCCAGCTCGCCGGCGACAAAGCGGCGGTTGTAGAAGTCCACCTGGTTTTTCTTCTCCGCGCCCCACTGGCGGTTGTGGAACACCACGGCCGTCACCGGGATGTTGTGGCGCACGGCGGTCATGGTCTCCATCAGGCTCATGCCCCAGGCGCCGTCGCCGGCGTAGGACACGGCCGGGCGGTGGGGTGCGGCCACCTTGGCGCCCATGATGGTGGGGAAGGCATAGCCGCAGTTGCCCCAGCTCATGGCGGCAAAGAAGCTGCGCGGCTTGTTGAAGCGCAGGTAGCTGTTGGCCACCGAGTTGATGTTGCCGATGTCGGTGGAGACCATCACGTCTTCGGGCATGGCCTTCTCCAGCTCGCGCAGGACCTGGCGCGGATGCAGGTAGTGTCCGCCGGTGGGCGTGCGCTCGTGCTTCTGCTCGTCGATCATGTCCAGGCTGTAGGGGTCGCGCTCGTGGGTCCACTCGTCGAGTTCTTTCTCCCAGGCGGCCTTCTCGGCGGCGATCTGTCCGGCGCGGTCTTCGCGGGAGGCGTCGCAGGCCAGCGTGCGGCCGGCCAGGCGCTCGGTCAGTGCCACGGCTGCGGCCTTGGCATCGCCGCAGATGCCCACCGAGATCTTCTTGACCAGGCCGAGCATCTTGTGGTCGGCATCGATCTGGATGATCTTGGCGTGCTTGGGCCAGTAGTCCATGCCGTGCTGGGGCAGGGTGCCGAAGGGTCCGAGGCGCGAGCCGAGGGCGATGACGACATCGGCGCGGGCGAGCAGCTTCATGGCCGCCTTGGAGCCCTGGTAGCCCAGCGGGCCGCACCACAGCGGGTGGCTGGCGGGGAAGGAGTCGTTGTGCAGGTAGCTGTTGACCACCGGGGCGCCCAGCCGCTCGGCCAGCGCCTGGCATTCGTCGATGGCATCGGCCATGACCACGCCGCCGCCGGAGATGATGACGGGGAACCTGGCCTTGGCGATCAGCTCGGCGGCTTCATTCAGGCGCTGGTCGCCGCCGGGGCCGCGGTCCAGGCGCTGGGGCTGGGGGATCTCGGCCTTGATCTGGCCGTAGAAGTAGTCGCGGGGGATATTGAGCTGGGTCGGTCCCATCTCGGCCATGGCGCGGTCGAAGCAGCGGCCGGTGTACTCGGCCATGCGCGCGGGGTGGGTGACGTGTCCCTGGTACTTGGTGAACTCCTGGAACATGGGCAGTTGCTTGGCTTCCTGGAAGCCGCCCAGGCCAATGCCCATGGTGCCGGCCTCCGGGGTGACGATGACCACCGGGCTATGTGCCCAGTAAGCGGCGGCGATGGCGGTCACGCAGTTGCTGATGCCGGGGCCGTTCTGTCCGATGACGACGCCGTGGCGGCCCGAGACGCGGGCGTAGCCGTCGGCCATGTGGCCAGCGCCTTGCTCGTGCACGACGGGGATCAGGCGGATGCCGGCGGGGGCGAAGATGTCCATGGCGTCCATGAAGGCCGAGCCCATGATGCCGAACATGTCGGTGACGCCATTGGCGGCCAGGGTCTCGACAAAGGCTTCCGACGGGGTCATCTCCTGCGGGCCGGTGGTGG
>NZ_JBXAOE010000077.1:0-1531 GCF_058802485.1 Cupriavidus sp. GW822-FHT02D05
CCCTTCCCGGCCATGAGCGGCCGTCCGGATTGCAGGCGCGTGGTCGGTCGAGGGGCTGCTGCGCATCCCATATCGGACGTTGTTACGGTCTTACCTAAAATAGCGTAGCGAGGTTGGTAATGGCCGCCCGTTCAACGCACCACCCCCGGCGCGATGCGGCGAAGCAAAAGGCTTCGGCGCTCGCTCGACGATCATGACGAAGCGCCGTGCCTGCAAGCTCATTGCATGTGCACGGGAGCACATTCGTTCATCAGTGCGACGACCCAGTCGATGAACACACGCAGCTTCGCGCTGACATGGCGGTTCGGCGGATACGCGATGTAAAGCGGCATCGGATCGAGCTGCCAGTCCTCGAACAGCGCGACGAGCTCGCCCCGTCTCAGATGAGCTTTCGACATATAACGTGGGAGCCACATGATGCCAAGGCCGGCCACTCCAGCCGCGAGATAGGCGTTGCCGTCATCCACGGCGAGCGCGTAACGGCCTTGCGCCTTTACCGTCTCGCCGCGGCGATGCATGACGAGCGGATAGAGATTGCCCGCGCGTCCCCACGAGAACCCGATGATGCGGTGATGCGAGTTTTCGAGTTCCCCGGGATGCGAAGGCGTACCTGCCAACGAGAGATATCCGGGCGACGCGAAGACGCCGAGCGGAAGCTCCGCCACGCACCGGGCGACCATGGATTGATCGTTCGGCTCGCCTCCACGCACGACGCAATCCACGTTCTCGCCGATGATATCGACGGTGCGGTCACTCACACCCATGTCGAGTTGAATGTCGGGATAGCGGGCGAGGAATGCCGGCAGCGCCGGGATGAGGATCAGGCGGGCGAACGGACTCGGCACATCCACGCGAAGGCGGCCTCGCGGCACCGCCGATGCGCTCGACAGGCTCGTCTCGGCGTCGTCCATATCGGCGAGCAGCCGGGTCACGCGCTCGTAGTACGCGATGCCATCCGGCGTGACGTTGATCCTGCGCGTCGTCCGGTTCAGCAGCCGGACGCGCAATCGCGCTTCGAGTTGCTGGACCAAGTGCGTCACCGTGGTCTTGCTCATATGAAGCGTCTCGGCCGCCTTCGTGAAGCTGCCTGCCTCGACTACCCGGACGAAAGCGCGCATCGCGTCGAAGCGGTCCATGAGTGTTTGCCTCGTGTTTGAATTGTTTGCATTTTACAAACAGTCATGGACAGGGTTGGACGTTTATCGCGCGGGCGCCGGTCGGTAGAGTGAGCTGATCGAAACCAATGATTTATTAATGGAGGTGGAAGTGGGCAAGCGCGATGTGGTATTTCCGCCGGGACGTCAGGCGCTTTACGAGCGTAACCGGTATTCTCCGGCCCTACGGGCGAGTGGTTTGCTGTTCGTATCGGGTCAGGTCGGCAGCCGCGAGGACGGAACGCCTGAGCCGGATCTGCAGGAACAGGTTCGGCTCGCTTTTCGAAACCTGAATGCGATCCTGCACGAGGCCGGATGCACGTTCGACGATGTGGTGGACGTCACGGTGTTCATGGTCGATCCGCAATCGACATTCG
>NZ_JBXAOE010000078.1:0-1435 GCF_058802485.1 Cupriavidus sp. GW822-FHT02D05
TGCCTGACGGGCAACTGGAGTATCTGGGCCGGATCGACCAGCAACTGAAGATTCGCGGCTTCCGCATCGAACCGGGCGAAATCGAGGCGCGGATTCTGGCGCAGGGTGTGGGCAACGCGGCCGTGCTGGCTATCGAGGGCCCTTCCGGCGCAAGGCTGGTGGCTTATGTCGTGCCGGCTGGTGGCGCGCAGGTGGATATCGCCGCCGTGCGCACCGCATTGGCCGCCGACTTGCCCGACTACATGGTGCCGGCGGCATTCGTCGTGATCGATGCCCTGCCCCTGACCCCGAATGGCAAGCTGGACCGCCGTGCGCTGCCGGCGCCGGCATTCGAGAGCGCCCAGACCTTCGTCGCCCCCGAGAGCGAGGTGGAAACCGCGCTGGCTGGTATCTGGGCCGAAGTGCTCGGCTTGCCCCGCGTGGGCCGCTCGGATAATTTCTTCGAACTCGGCGGCGACTCGATCCTGAGCCTGCAGATCGTGGCGCGCGCACGCGCCGCCGGCTGGCTGCTGACGCCGCGCCAGCTTTTCGAGCGTCAGACACTGGCCGAGCTGGCGGCGGTCGCCACGCCTGTGACGCTAGGGGCCGATGCCGGCAACGCGGTGCCCTCCGGTGCGGTCCCGCTGCTGCCGATCCAGGTTGATTTCTTCACCATGCCGATGGCCCGGCGTCACCACTGGAACCAGTCGGTGCTGCTCGATTGCCGGGATGGGTTCGATACCGGGGCGCTGGCAGCAGCGCTGGGCGATCTGGTCGCCCATCACGATGCGCTGCGGCTGCGGTTCGTCGAAGCGTCGGGCGTCTGGCAGCAGACGTACGCCGATGAAGAGATCTGCGCTGACCTGCTGTGGGTGCGGGACGCCGCAACGGAAGCCGAACGGCTGACGCACTGCGAGGCCGCCCAACGCAGCCTCGATCTGGCGCACGGTCCGCTGCTGCGCGCTGTCGCGCTGCGGACCGGAGACCGCTGGCAACTGCTGCTGGCGATCCACCATCTGGTGGTCGATGGCGTCTCGTGGCGGGTGCTGATCGAGGATTTGCATGCGGCCTATCGGGCACGGCTGAATGGCGAAGCTGCAGCACTGCCGGCGCGCACGGCGTCGTACCAGCGCTGGGCCGAAGCCCTGCGCGACAGCGCCGCCCGCCGTGGCGAGGAAATCCCGCACTGGCAGGCGCTGGCCACCGTTGACGCCACCCTGCCGGCCGACGAAGCCACCGGCTCCCTCACCATCGCCGATCGCGCCAGCGTGACGCTGACGCTGCCGGCCGACGTCACGCAATCGCTGCTCCAGCGGGCGCCCGCCGCCTATCGCACGCGGGTCAACGACCTGTTGCTGACCGCGCTCGCCCGCGCACTGTCCGCGTGGACTGGCCGAAAAGACGTACTGGTGGACCTCGAAAGCCACGGCCGTGTGGCGGGCGTGGATGATTCGCT
>NZ_JBXAOE010000079.1:0-1178 GCF_058802485.1 Cupriavidus sp. GW822-FHT02D05
GAGGGTGAGGACAAATTCAGGCATTGGACAATCGGCGTACGAGCAAACGTGCCTGAGATAGCCAGACCCAGGCGGTTGCGCTGGCGATGCTGCGATCATGATGCATGATCAGGCGGCGCGAGCGTTCGTTCCAGGCATGGGTTCGCTCCACCACCCAGCGCATGGGCAAGGTGGGGAACGTTTGATCCAGCGGCCACAGGGACTGCTGCGCATCGTGCCAATGCCCAGCCTTGGGCGGGCGACGCACGATGTGCACATTCAGGCCGTGAGCTTGCTCAAGGGCGGCGGCACAGCGCCCCGCATACGCCGAGTCGGCAAACAGCCGCTGCAACGTGCCGGCCTTGGCGCAAGCTTGAGCCACCACTGTTGGCGCTGCGTCGCGATCTTGCACGCTAGCGCTGGTAATGCAGACCGCCAACAACAGCCCCAGCGTGTCCACCACGATATGTCGCTTGCGCCCTTTGACCTTCTTGCCCGCGTCGTATCCTTGGCCTGCCCCCTGCGGCGAGATCCGGGTCGACTGTGAGTCGATGATGGCGGTTGTGGGCTGGGCCTCGCGCTGGATGCGCCTGCGCCATTGCTGGCGCAGGCGCTCGTGCAACTGCTCGAACTTGCCTTGCGCGCTCCAACGCAGGAAGGCCTTTTGCACGGCCGGCCAGGGTGGAAAGGACTCGCGCGGCAGCATGCGCCAGGAGCAGCCCGTGCGCAGCACGTAGCAGCACGCATCGACCATGCGGCGCCTCTCGTACACCGCAGGTCGTCCCCGATGTCCCTCTGGCCGTTCGAACAGGTTGGCCGCCAGCGCCCATTCAGCATCGGTCAGGCAACTGGTGTACTTGCCAGGATCGGCCGGCTCCAGGCGATGAGAGTCGCTGTAGCCGTAATGCGCGGGCTCACTGGGCTTTGCATAGAGTACTGCGCTGGGTTGCGCAACTCGCTTCAATCCAGCGCGGCGCAAAGCCGCCGCCAGCGTGACTGTGCTGACCCTGGGGCCACCTTGCTCGGCAAGGCCTTGGGCCAACTCCCTCATCGTCGCGTTTGGATGGCTTCTCACCAGCTCCCGCAACTGCGCGTGATGCTCCTCGTCTATGGCCAAGGGCCTTCCCATCTTCCCCATGACTGCATCTCCATGTTCAGTTTAGGAAGAATAGGTCTTTCTTTGTTTTGTCTCCACCCTC
>NZ_JBXAOE010000080.1:0-1146 GCF_058802485.1 Cupriavidus sp. GW822-FHT02D05
GGGAGAGCAACCGTGTCAAGCGGGCAGTTTGTTTTCCCACGGCTGACCGGTCTTCGCCATGGTATTGAGGACCGTCAGCAGCTTGCGCATGCAGGCAGTCACGGCGAGCTTGAATGGCTTGCCGGTAAGACTCAGGCGCTCATAGAAACTACGGATGGCAGGGTTATGACGAATCGCTGTTACCGTCGCCATGTACAGCACATTGCGCACCTCGGCTCGACCGCCGCGGATGTAGCGTTGTCCCCGGCGCTTGCCACTGTCGTCGTTAAACGGCGCCACGCCGACCAGCGCTGCGATCTGCTGGCGGTTGAGCTTACCCAACTCGGGCAGTCGCCCCAGCAGGGTGAACACGCTGACTTTGCCAATGCCCGGCACACTGCTAAGCAATTCCACTTTGTGCTTCCATACGTCACTGGTGCGCAGCTTGTGGGTCATATCGATATCGAGCGACTTGATGCGGGCGTCCAACCATTCGATATGCTCTTTCAGACTCTTGATGGCAAGCGGCGGCGCAGTGGCGACTCGAGCCTTCTCTTGCGCCCGCATGACCACCAGCTGGCTGCGCCGGTCCAACAGGTCAGCAAATTCGCGCTGCGCCTCGTCGGGCAGCGGACGCACTGGCGGCCGGATTTGCTGGGCAAAACGCGCCAGCACGCGTGCGTCGAGCCGGTCGGTCTTGGCCAGAATCCCGCAAGCTTTGGCGAAGTCGCGCACCTGCTTGGGGTTGACAACCGCGACCGGCAATCCGGCACCGGCCAGCGCGATACTGACGCTGGTTTCATAACCGCCTGTCGCCTCGAGCACGATGCGATCGATTCGACCTTCGTCGTTATGCTCGGCCAGGTATGCCAGCAGCGAAGCGATACCCGCTTCGTCATTGGTGAACTGCAAGCTCGCGCTGTCAGGCAAAGAGTCCAGATCCAGCGTGTTCTTGCTAACGTCGATTCCTACAACCTTGATATCCATTCGGCTTATCCCATCCTTGTGACCATTCGGCGTGCTGCCATCCAACCGTTCGGGCTTAGGCTAAACGCTATCAAAAAATGGAAGCCTCGATCCTCGCTCTCCCTCGAACTTGGGCTTTCGCCCAGGGCTTGGGGCCATCGATCTGAGGCTTCCAGGACATATTTTCCGACATACAAGGGG
>NZ_JBXAOE010000081.1:0-1145 GCF_058802485.1 Cupriavidus sp. GW822-FHT02D05
GAGGTGATAACGGATGCGGCGCGCAAGGCGGGGATTCATAACCCGTTGCGGTTCCAGGGGCAGTATTACGATCATGAGACGGGGCTGCATTACAACCGGCATCGGTATTATGATCCGGTGTCGGGACGGTTCGTTAGCAAGGATCCGATTGGGTTGGCTGGTGGGATCAACGTATATCAGTACGCGCCGAATCCGGTGGGTTGGGTTGATCCACTTGGCCTAGCCAAATGTCGCCCGTGTCCCGCTGATTGCGCGAAGATTCTATCCCAGGCGGGCCGAGAGTACGGGCGACACGACGAAGTTTCGAAAGATTCTCACCATATTATTCAAAATGCTGCCGTAAAAGGCATTAACGATTACGATGAGAATGCGGCGCCAGCCATCCAACTAAGCGGGCCTTCCAGTAAGGTCGGATCAGAACACTATATTGCAACTCAGTCCCAACGCCAAAAGGGTGTCGGAGGAACCTATGCCGCGGAACGAATGGTCGCATATCGAGCGATGAGGCGTGCAGGGCTATCGACTGAAGAAGCTCGGTGTCACATCATGCATAGCGATAGCTATTTTTCAGGCTTGGGGGTCGGTGGTTCTACAGTAACCCGGATGCCAGGAAACCGAAACAGTTCAACTAGGAGATGGTAACGTGAACGAGTGGATTGATTCTGGAATAAAATCTGAAATAAAAAAAATATGCGACTTGATTTCGCAGAATAATTTTGATTCTCTCGATAAGGATGGATATTTTGAGGTTAGTGCTGCTAGCGACGTAAAAAGAGCAATATTGGAGTATCTTTGCGGCGACATTCTTAATGAAGATGATCTTTCCAGGATAAATAGCCCGGATGATGAATATATAAAAATTCACGCTAACATTTTGAATATAGATCCAAAGGCGCCATCTGAAAAAAGAAAAAAAATTGAACTAAATTTGATTTTGGATGGGGCCGAAAGTGACATGACGATAATCTACTTTGCATACAAAAATGATACCGATGTTAAGGTCAGAGTCTATGATGCCCTTACGTTGTGAAAGCGAACTCATTCTAGTGTCAAACTAGTCAAAAAATCTGCCGGCACCCACTACACCTGGGACGAGCGCGGCAACCTGAGCGAACGCGTGACCAACGGCAAGGGGGAACGCTTCA
>NZ_JBXAOE010000082.1:0-1085 GCF_058802485.1 Cupriavidus sp. GW822-FHT02D05
GGTGAGCAAGAGCGGTGCGCTTTCGCCACAACCTGCTACGGATCCAAAACTTATCTGTGAGTGCAATCCGCGGGGAAACCCCTGCTTGGACTCAGGCGCACGCCACCTACAATCGCTACATCAAAACGCTATAGAAAAGGCGGAGGTGGAGACATGGAGTCCTTTTCATTTTCTCGCGAGAGCGCATCGCTTAGCGTCCTCAATGACATGTTCTCGCGCGCAAACGTCGAGAACGCGCGCAAGTTCTGCGAGGGTGAGACCACGCTCTGCGGGCGCGACCTCAGTCCGCATTTTGAGCTGAAGATGGTGCCGTCGGCGCCGTACCCGATGGGGATGGTAACGTCGCGGGCCCACTATATGTTCCGCCGCACGTGGAACCACATCCGCGCGAACAAGGAGAACCTCGTGGTCCTGCGGTATGTGAAGGCGGGTAGTCTTTCCATCACACAGAGCGACAGTTCCTGCGAGCTCGGGCCAGGGGACTTCTCGTTCACCCGCTCCAACGTGCCGTTTCACTACGTGAGCAAGCCCGCAGGCCAGCAACCGGCAGAGTGGTTCTTCATTCTGTTCCCGCTGGACGTGGTCCACCGTCACTTTCCTAACGGTGCGCCGATGTGCACGCGGCTCACCACGCCCACGGGCGCACAACGGGTGATGCCGCAGTTGTTGGCGCTGCTGTGCGACGAGGGCGAGTCGATCGACCGTGCAGTCAGTGACAATCTTGTGTCGGCGCTGCTGAAGACGGCCGCGCAGGCGGCCCAGGAACAGGGCGTGCAGGTTGGTCCGCGCCAGATCATCGGCGAGAAGCGCTTCGAAGGCATCGTTGCATATATCGACATGCATCTGGCCAATCCGGATCTCTCGCTGTCCACGGTCGCACAGGCGTGCCAGATCTCGCAGCGCTATCTCTGCCATCTGCTCAAGGAGCATGGCACGGCATTCTCCGACCTGCTCTGGACGAGCCGGCTTGGGAAGTCCCGAGACTGGATTGCCACGCTGGACAAGCGGCGGTATACCATCACCGAGATCTCGATCATGACCGGCTTCAAGAGCGCCGCGCATTTCAGCCGCATGTTCCGGGAGCA
>NZ_JBXAOE010000083.1:0-1025 GCF_058802485.1 Cupriavidus sp. GW822-FHT02D05
ATGGGTCATCCCTGACTGAATACATAGGTCAGGGAAGCGAACGCGGCGAACTGAAACATCTAAGTAGCTGCAGGAACAGAAATCAACCGAGATTCCCAGAGTAGTGGCGAACGAAATGGGAAGAGCCTTGTACTCTTTAGCAGCATTGTTAGCAGAACGGGATGGAAAGCCCGGCCATAGCAGGTGATAGCCCTGTATGCGAAAACAGCGTTGTGGAACTAGGTGTACGACAAGTAGGGCGGGACACGTGAAATCCTGTCTGAAGATGGGGGGACCATCCTCCAAGGCTAAATACTCGTGATCGACCGATAGTGAACCAGTACCGTGAGGGAAAGGCGAAAAGAACCCCGGGAGGGGAGTGAAATAGATCCTGAAACCGCATGCATACAAACAGTCGGAGCCTGGAAACGGGTGACGGCGTACCTTTTGTATAATGGGTCAGCGACTTACATTCAGTGGCAAGCTTAACCGATTAGGGAAGGCGTAGCGAAAGCGAGTCCGAATAGGGCGTTCAGTCGCTGGGTGTAGACCCGAAACCAGACGATCTATCCATGGCCAGGTTGAAGGTGCGGTAACACGTACTGGAGGACCGAACCCACTAACGTTGAAAAGTTAGGGGATGAGCTGTGGATAGGGGTGAAAGGCTAAACAAGTCTGGAAATAGCTGGTTCTCTCCGAAAACTATTTAGGTAGTGCCTCGTGTCTCACCTTCGGGGGTAGAGCACTGTCATGGTTGGGGGGTCTATTGCTGATTACCCCGCCATAGCAAACTCCGAATACCGAAGAGTGCAATCACGGGAGACAGACATCGGGTGCTAACGTCCGGTGTCAAGAGGGAAACAACCCAGACCGCCAGCTAAGGTCCCTAAGATTGGCTAAGTGGGAAACGAAGTGGGAAGGCTAAAACAGTCAGGAGGTTGGCTTAGAAGCAGCCATCCTTTAAAGAAAGCGTAATAGCTCACTGATCGAGTCGTCCTGCGCGGAAGATGTAACGGGGCTAAGCCAGTCACCGAAGCTGCGGATGC
>NZ_JBXAOE010000084.1:0-997 GCF_058802485.1 Cupriavidus sp. GW822-FHT02D05
TTGGCGTCTTGGCGAAGCGCACATTGAAGTCCGCCAGGAAGACCGGGGCAAAGGCATTGGCCTCGGCCAGCGTCGAGATGCCGCGCTGGCGCAACTCCTTGACCAGCCGGTCCTGCAGCGTGCCATTCATTCGCTCCACGCGGCCCTTGGCCTGGCTGCTGTTGGCGCACAGGCTCTCGATATTCAGCTCGTACAGCGCGCGCCCGAACTGCGTATGGTCTCGCCCTGTGGTGACGCCTTTGGCATTGACCCGGAAGATGCTGGCCTTGTCGCTGTAGAAGGCCACCGGCTTGCCATGGCGCTCGATGTAAGCACGCGTCGCGGCAAAATAGGCGAAAGTCGATTCGGTCGGCACGAACAGCAACTGCATCAGGCGGCTGGTGGCATCGTCGACATAGACCAGCAGCGTGCACATGGGCGCACGCTCCTCGAACCACGCGTGCTCGCTGCCATCGATCTGCACCAGTTCACCCAGGCAAGCGCGGCGCTTGCGCGGCTGGTGCAGCTTGGGCGGACGCAGCTTCCTGGGGACCCAGAAGCCGGCGTCGATCATGATCCGCCGCACCGTCTCCTTGGCCAGCGCGATGCCATGGCGCTCGCGCAACTTCTCGCAGGCCAGCGTGGGGCCGTAATCGGCGTAGTGCTGCTGGATTAGCGCGCGTGCCTGCGCTTCGAGCATCCGTGGCAGCTGGCGATGGCCTGGCTGCCCACGCTGGCGCGACAGCAAGCCCATCGGGCCATCGGCTCGCCAGCGCTGGACCAGCCGCCGGACTTGCCGCGCGGTCAAATCCAGGCGCTCTGCGGCGCGCCATTGCGCCAGCAGGCCCTCGGCCGTTGCCTGAATGACCTTGAAGCGGTCAACTTCACGCAGACTCATGGTGATCAACCCTCGATCCTTCACGGCGCGCTCCCGTCCAACCCAGGCGCTACCAGTATAGGTCTATCCAGAGGACATTCTGATGTGGCTGGAAGCGGACATTCTGATTTGGCCTTTACA
>NZ_JBXAOE010000085.1:0-967 GCF_058802485.1 Cupriavidus sp. GW822-FHT02D05
GCCAGCGGCGCGGCAAAGCGGAAGTTCTGCTCCACCATCACCACCGTGTAGCCCTTTTTCTTGAGCATCAGGATCATGCGCGCCAGCGCTTGCACGATCACGGGCGCAAGGCCCTCCGAGATCTCGTCGAGCAGCAGCAGGTTGGCGCCGGTGCGCAGGATGCGCCCGACGGCCAGCATCTGCTGCTCGCCGCCCGACAGGCGCGTGCCCTGGCTCTGGCGGCGCTCCTTCAGGTTAGGGAACATCTCGTAGATCTCGGCCTCGCTCATGCCGGTGACCGCGCTGGCGCCCTGCCCTTTCAGCAGCGGCGGCAACAGCAGGTTTTCCTCGCACGACAGGCTGGCGAAGATGCCCCGCTCTTCCGGGCAATAGCCGATGCCGCAGTGCGCGATCTTGTGCGTCGGCATGCCGATGGTCTCGGTGCCGTTGACGCGGATCGAGCCCTTGCGCTGGCCGGTCAGGCCCATGATGGCGCGCAACGTGGTGGTGCGCCCGGCGCCGTTGCGCCCCAGCAGCGTCACCACCTCGCCGGCATTCACGGTCAGGTCCACGCCATGCAGGATGTGCGATTCGCCATACCAGGCGTGCAGGTCCTTGATTTCTAGTGCGGGCGTTGTGCTCATCCTGGCTCCTCAGTGCGCGCCCTGCAGTTCAGCCTCGACGGTGCCCATATAGGCCTCCATCACGCGCGGGTCTTTCGATACCTCGGCGTACGGCCCTTCGGCCAGGATCGCGCCGCGCTGCAATACCGTGATCTTGTCGGCAATCGACGAGACCACGTTCATGTTGTGCTCCACCATCAGGATGGTGCGCCCCACCGCCACCTTGCGGATCAGCTCGGTCACGCGCGCCACGTCTTCGTGGCCCATGCCCTGGGTCGGCTCGTCCAGCAGCATCATCTCGGGCTCCATCGCCAGCGTGGTGGCGATCTCGAGCGCGCGCTTGCGGCCGTACGGCAGGTTGACCG
>NZ_JBXAOE010000086.1:0-878 GCF_058802485.1 Cupriavidus sp. GW822-FHT02D05
TCAAGGCCGCCCTCGAATGGGTGCCCGCCAGCGCCCACCCGATGGACGTGATGCGCACCGGCGTGTCCGTGCTCGGCACCGTGCTGCCGGAAAAGGACGACCACAACACCCCCGGCGCGCGCGACATCGCCGACCGCCTGATGGCCAGCCTGGGCTCCATGCTGCTGTACTGGTACCACTACAGCCATAACGGCCGGCGCATCGAAGTCGAGACCGACGACGACACCATCGGCGCGCACTTCCTGCACCTGCTGCACGGCCAGAAGCCGTCCGCGCTGTGGGAGCGCGCCATGCAGACCTCGCTCAACCTGTACGCCGAGCACGAGTTCAACGCCTCCACCTTCGCCGGCCGCGTGATCGCCGGCACGGGCTCGGACATGTACTCGTCGATCTGCGGCGCCATCGGCGCGCTGCGCGGCCCCAAGCACGGCGGCGCCAACGAAGTGGCGTTCGAGATCCAGAAGCGCTACGACAGCCCGGACGAGGCGCATATCGACATCTCGCGCCGCGTGGAGAACAAGGAAGTGGTGATCGGCTTCGGCCACCCGGTGTACACCACCGGCGACCCGCGCAACCAGGTGATCAAGGAAGTGGCGCGGCGCCTGTCCAAGGATGCCGGCTCGATGAAGATGTTCGACATCGCCGA
The DNA here is from genome assembly GCF_058802485.1 of Cupriavidus sp. GW822-FHT02D05. Classification (NCBI taxonomy): domain Bacteria; kingdom Pseudomonadati; phylum Pseudomonadota; class Betaproteobacteria; order Burkholderiales; family Burkholderiaceae; genus Cupriavidus; species Cupriavidus sp. GW822-FHT02D05. The sequence goes on from NZ_JBXAOE010000086.1 coordinate 647, forward strand.
GCGCCTGGAAACCACCATGTGGGACGCCAAGAAGATGTTCCCCAACCTGGACTGGTTCAGCGCGGTGAGCTATCACATGATGGGCGTGCCCACCGCCATGTTCACCCCGCTGTTCGTGATCGCGCGCACCTCGGGCTGGGCTGCGCATATCATCGAGCAACGCATCGACAACAAGATCATCCGCCCCAGCGCCAACTACACCGGGCCGGAAAACCTCAAGTTCGTGCCGATC
>NZ_JBXAOE010000087.1:0-877 GCF_058802485.1 Cupriavidus sp. GW822-FHT02D05
TGCCGGGGGCATTGCCCAGGCGATCCTGGAGCGGATTGCCGCACCTTACCGCCTCGCAGGCGAACTGGTGGTGGTGTCGGCCAGCATCGGCGTGGCGACCTACCCCAAGGACGCCGACAACGCCGAGGCCCTGCTGGTGTGCGCCGACCAGGCGATGTTTGCCGCCAAGGAGGAGGGCCGCAATCGCTGGAAGGTCTTCACCCAGGCGCTGCTGCAAGCGGAGAGGGAGCGCTTGCGCATTACCCAGGATCTGCGCACGGCGCTGGCGTCCGGGCAGTTCGCGCTGCACTACCAGCCCATTGTCAATCTGCGCACGGGCAAGGTCTGCAAGGCCGAGGCCCTGATCCGCTGGGACCATCCGGTACGCGGGCCGATCCACCCGGCCGATTTCATTGCCGTTGCGGAGGAATCCGGCCTCATCATCGACATCGGCCGCTGGGTGCTGACGGAAGCGCTGGACCAGCTCGCGCGCTGGCAGGTGCTGCTGGGCAAGGGCTTCCAGATCTCCGTCAATAAATCACCAGTGGAGTTCTGCGCGCCTGCGAGCGGGCCCGAGTCCTGGTCCAGCATGATCGAGCGCAGGAACGTGCCGGTGGGCAGTCTCGTCATCGAGATCACTGAAGGCTCGCTGATGGAGCAAAGCGCCGATGTCATGGACCAGCTCTCCCGCTTCCTGGCGGCCGGCATCGAGATCGCGCTCGACGACTTCGGCACCGGCTACTCATCCTTGTCGTACCTGCGGCGCCTAGACATCGACTACATCAAGATCGACCAGTCCTTCATCCGCTCGCTGACGCGGGGCCCGGACGACGTGGCCTTGTGCCGCGCCATCATCAGCATGGCGCATGCACTGCGCATCCGGGTGATTGCCGAGGGC
>NZ_JBXAOE010000088.1:0-864 GCF_058802485.1 Cupriavidus sp. GW822-FHT02D05
ACGGCAGGGTTCATGACTGGGGTGAAGTCGTAACAAGGTAGCCGTATCGGAAGGTGCGGCTGGATCACCTCCTTTCAAGAGCGTGCATCTTAAGTCGAGCGTTCACACTTATCGGTTTGTTTGCTGTTACAGCCAAGGGTCTGTAGCTCAGGTGGTTAGAGCACCGTCTTGATAAGGCGGGGGTCGTAGGTTCAAGTCCTACCAGACCCACCAAGTTACGGATGGTGGTTCGAAGCTGAACCTCCGGACAGAAGTAAATTGGGGGATTAGCTCAGCTGGGAGAGCACCTGCTTTGCAAGCAGGGGGTCGTCGGTTCGATCCCGTCATCCTCCACCAATTACCTCGCACTTCAGTGTGCACCTTGGATTGGTCGTCAAAGGCAAGCGCTTAGGATTGAGCGTTTGCCTTTGGCCTTGGCCAAGACGTTGCGAGACGAAGTCTCGCGCGGCTGTTCTTTAACAATATGGGATGTAGTAAAGGTGTCGTGAGCGTTGATGAGACGCTGAAGTAAAACACGATACCGGGTTGTGATTGTATCAACCGAAATGTATTTAAGTGATCGAAAGATGACTTGGAATACGGCACAAATGCGAGAACTCATCCTGTAGCGAGCACGGCTTGAACGCAAGTTTGAGACACACTCGTTATAGGGTCAAGCGAACAAGTGCATGTGGTGGATGCCTTGGCGATCACAGGCGATGAAGGACGCGGTAGCCTGCGAAAAGCTTCGGGGAGCTGGCAAACAAGCTTTGATCCGGAGATGTCCGAATGGGGAAACCCGGCCCGAATGGGTCATCCCTGACTGAATACATAGGTCAGGGAAGCGAACGCGGCGAACTGAAACATCTAAGTAGCTGCAGGAAC
>NZ_JBXAOE010000089.1:0-854 GCF_058802485.1 Cupriavidus sp. GW822-FHT02D05
ACACCACCACCAGTTCGCCTGCGAGGCGGTAAGGTGCGGCAATCCGCTCCAGGATCGCCTGGGCAATGCCCCCGGCAACGCCGGCATCGCCCACCGCGGGCAGGATCACGGTGAACTCGTCGCCGGCCAGCCGCGCCACGGTATCCGACGCGCGCACCGATGCCGCAATGCGCCGCGCCGCCTCCAGCAGCAACAGGTCTCCCTGGTCGTGGCCGAGGGTATCGTTCACCTCCTTGAAGCGATCCAGGTCGATGAACAGCAGCGCCAGCACATCCTGCGTGCCGCGCGAACGCTCGATCTCCTGTTCCAGCCGGTCGAAGAACAGGCGGCGGTTGGGCAGATCCGTGAGCGCATCGAAATTCGCCTGGTGCCAGATGACTTCCTCCGCCTGGCGCTTCTCGGTCATGTCATGGATCAGCGCAACGCGGCGGCGCTCGCCATACGCGTGGGCCAGGTAGGTATCCACGGTCAGGTAGGCGGGAAACTCGCTACCGTCCTTGCGGCGGATCGAGAATTCGCCGCTCCATCTGCCCTTGGCTGCCACGGTGGCCCGCAGGCGGTCGACTAGCCCTGTCGCATTGCCTGCCCCGCTGACGCTATAGCCCGTGCGGCCTTTGATCTCCTCGATTGTATAGCCAGTGGCGGCGGCAAAGGCCGGATTCACGTCGATGATGGTGCCATCGAGCGACGTCACCACCATGGCCTCGCTGCTGGACGAATAGACCAGCGAAGCCAGCCGCATCTCCTCCATATGGCGCCGTCGCTCCACCATGGAGTGGCGCAGGCTGTAGTACAACAGGCCAAGCAGCAGCGTGGAAGCAATGGCGCCGGCCAAGGCAACGCGGCGATAGACC
>NZ_JBXAOE010000090.1:0-833 GCF_058802485.1 Cupriavidus sp. GW822-FHT02D05
TGAATGGAAGATCGTAGACAGCAGCCGGAAATTGATCTCGCGCGGAAACCACAAGATTCGTCGCGAAATAGACAAAATGGCTTTGTAGATGCGCTAACGGATGGGCTTCGTTCCGTCGTCACCCGACTCGGCCGCGAGCCAGGTCAGAATGCGCCATTGGCGAGTGTACCCTCGCTCGCCGAGCCCTTCTGGCCGGCGGTTCAGAGTGGAATGACCAAAGTTCAGAGTTTTGCGATTCTCGACAGCCGCGCCCAGGAGCACAGGCCAACTCGGAATGCCGGTGCGGGAGCCGGTTGATGTGTTCGCGCCGGTAAGGCGACAGCGCCTTGAGCACCTCGGCGTCGAGGGGATCGATCGGATATGGCCGGTAACCCTGCTTGATGCGGCAGTAGCGCAGAGGACTTCCTCGATGAGATCGAATCGGCTTCCGCCCTGCAGGCCGAGGTCCGGCAACAGAGAGCGGCAGACACCGGCACAAGCCGTGCCGCCCCCACGCCAAGAATGCCTCCAGCGGAGATTCTGCCACCCGTGGTTCCCGCCACTCCCGCGCTACCGCCCCTGACGCCACGTGACGAAGCGCTCCCGCCACCATTGGCGCTGCAATTCATGCGGTGGCTGCAGGAGGGCATTGCGCAAGGCAGCCTGCTGGTCAATACCTCCCAGGCACAGGTCCATTCGGTCAAGGAGGGCCTACTGCTGGTGACTCCCCGGATCTTCCGCCAGTTCACGCATGACACCGATCCACGCGCCGAGAGCGGGGAAGCCCTGGAGTACACGGCGGTGCAGAAGGCGGTCTTCAAGGCGCATTGGCACTACATCGCCACCAAGCCGGC
>NZ_JBXAOE010000092.1:0-554 GCF_058802485.1 Cupriavidus sp. GW822-FHT02D05
ATGGGCTACCTGGCCCACATGATCGCCATGGAAGAAATCAGCCGCGCCTCGGCATCGGTCGGCTTGTCGTACGGCGCGCACTCCAACCTGTGCGTCAACCAGATCCACCGCAACGGCACCGCCGCGCAAAAGGCCAAGTACCTGCCCAAGCTGGTCTGCGGCGACTGGATCGGCGCGCTGGCCATGAGCGAGCCCAACGCCGGCTCCGACGTGGTGAGCATGAAGCTGCGCGCCGACTTCAAGGGCGACCACTACGTGCTCAACGGCACCAAGATGTGGATCACCAACGGCCCGGATTGCGATGTGCTGGTGGTCTACGCCAAGACCGAGCCGGACCTTGGCGCGCGCGGCATGACCGCCTTTATCGTCGAGAAGGGCATGAAGGGTTTCTCGGTGGCGCAGAAGCTGGACAAGCTCGGCATGCGCGGCTCGCACACGGGCGAGCTGGTGTTCCAGGACGTGGAAGTGCCGGTGGAGAACATCCTCGGCGGCGAGAACCTGGGCGCCAAGGTGCTGATGAGCGGCCTGGACTATGAGCGCGCCGTGCTCTCCGG
>NZ_JBXAOE010000093.1:0-532 GCF_058802485.1 Cupriavidus sp. GW822-FHT02D05
GGCGCAGGCTGTAGTACAACAGGCCAAGCAGCAGCGTGGAAGCAATGGCGCCGGCCAAGGCAACGCGGCGATAGACCTCGTAGGGCGCCAGCACCATGCCGACCGACTCGCCCACCACGAAATTGAGCCCGAACTCCGGCGCACGGTAATAGCCGAAGACCCGCTCCACGCCTTCTGAGCCCGACACCGCCCGATAACTACCAGACTGGGGCGCCTCGCTGGCGAGGTACGGCCTGCTGCTGACCGCCCTGGCCAGCGCGCCCTCCAGGGCCGGCACGCGCGCAAGGACCTGGCCGGAAGTCTTGATGACCGACGCCACTTCGCCATCGCGGTTAGTGAACGTCTGCGCAAAGCTGGCGAACTGCTCCGGACTGACCGAGACCACGACGACCCCGTCGAAGCTGCCCGCGCGCAGGATGGGGCGCGTGAACTGGATCGACCATTTGCGCGAGACCTTGCCCTTCACCGGGTCGCTGATGAACAGGATGTCGCGCCCGCCCGCGTTCTGATGGACCCGGAAATGCTCGCGCCC
>NZ_JBXAOE010000094.1:0-525 GCF_058802485.1 Cupriavidus sp. GW822-FHT02D05
ACCACCATCACCACGGTGGAGAGCGAGTCTTTCTCCGGCTATACCTACCCCGAACTGCTTGACGTATTCCCCGGCCAGCAGACGCTGGAACGCACCTCGATGAACTCGTGGGACGACCAGAAGGTGCGCGACGCGCTGGCCGCCAACGGCCGCAAGAAGATCATCGTGGCCGGGTTGTGGACCGAGGTCTGCAACACCACCTTCGCGCTGTCGGCGATGCACGACAGCGACTACGAGATCTACATGGTGGCCGACGCTTCCGGCGGCACCAGCAAGGAAGCGCACGACTACGCCATGCAGCGCATGGTGCAGGCCGGCGTGGTGCCGGTGACCTGGCAGCAGGTGCTGCTCGAATGGCAGCGCGACTGGGCGCACCGCGACAGCTATGACGCCGTGATGCAGCTGGTCAAGGAACACTCGGGCGCCTACGGCATGGGCGTGGACTACGCCTACACCATGGTGCACAAGGCCGCGCAGCGCACCGCCACGCCGCACGCGTCGATCGCCCCGGTTCCGGCCCGCTGA
>NZ_JBXAOE010000095.1:0-522 GCF_058802485.1 Cupriavidus sp. GW822-FHT02D05
TTCTGCCGGTACCGGCTTGACTGGCCACGATCCTGCCAGCTTCCGGGATGCGTGGTGAGGCCCCCGGTAGCAGGCACCACTTGCTTCAAGCCGTCTGTCGCTCGCGGCGTGGCTGGCCACGAAGTTGCAAGCGCACCGGTTCCGTCGTGGGCGCGGTGGCACCGGATTGATACGCCCACGACCCTGACCACCGCGCCCGCCCCACCACGAAACCATTGGCGGGTGATGTGTCGTGATGGCGCGCGCCGGTAACGGCAGATGGTGGAATGCTCACCGGGCAAAGCGATCAGGGGCACCACCACGTGACCATTGGGTAATGCAGTAGCGATGCCCTATGGGCCGGTAGGATCCGCCAGCCAACACTCAGGGCCGTACGACGCAACCACAGCCCCACATAAGCCCGATTGCTCTGCCCCCGGCAGGGTCGGCTTTCTTCTCGTTAGTCTTCTTTGAGGGTGAGGACAAATTCAGGCATTGGACAATCGGCGTACGAGCAAACGTGCCTGAGATAGCCAGACCCAG
>NZ_JBXAOE010000096.1:0-522 GCF_058802485.1 Cupriavidus sp. GW822-FHT02D05
GGCGCAGCCGCAGGCCGTTGCCGTGACCTGTGGCGAGCAGACGCTGCGTTATGGCGAACTGCTGGCGCGTGCGGACCAGCTGGCCGCCGTGCTTCATGCACGCGGCATCGGCGCCGAGGATCGTGTGGGCATCGCCCTGCCCCGCTCGCTCGACATCATCGTCACGCTGCTGGCCGTGATGCGGGCTGGCGCGGCCTATGTGCCGTTCGACCCGGCCTATCCCAAGGACCGGCTGGCCTATCTGTTCGAGGACAGCGCGATCCGGCTGCTCGTCACCGAGCCGGCCTTGCTCGATACGCTGCCGGCGCCGGCTTCTCTGCCGGTGCTGACGCTGGACATGGTGGGCAACGGCCCGACGCTGGCCGCCGAGGTGCCGATCCATCCGTCTCAACTCGCCTACGTGATCTACACCTCCGGTTCGACCGGACGCCCCAAGGGCGTGTGTGTGTCCCACGGCCCGCTGGCCATGCACGTGGCGGCGACCATCGACGCCTACGAGATGGGCGGCCACTCGCGCGAACT
>NZ_JBXAOE010000097.1:0-521 GCF_058802485.1 Cupriavidus sp. GW822-FHT02D05
GGGGAAGCCCTGGAGTACACGGCGGTGCAGAAGGCGGTCTTCAAGGCGCATTGGCACTACATCGCCACCAAGCCGGCCCCGAAGGGCCGCAAGGCTACCCGAATCAATATCCTGCGCTACACCACGTCCGGTGGCGGCCCGGGTGGTGCTACCACCGCCAAGCCGCTCTCCGGCGTCGTCATCCTGCAGCCCGAGCGCTTCGTTAATCCCGTCCCACCAGTGAACTGCCACCTCACTTACCGCGAGGACATCACCCTCAACCTGGGCCCCTCCTCCTGAGCTACCCCTGTCTGACGTTGGAGACTGGATATGGCGTATCCCATCGAGAATCTATTCCGACCCCCTGTTGAGCTACTCTCGGCCGCCACGGCCACCATGGCTGGCACGGCGCTACTCACCGCCCCGCAGTGGTTCATGACGCCACCTCCGGTTGCCTGGACAGGCATGTTGGGCTTCTACACGCTTGCCGCCTGGCGCCTGCATCAGGGCTACCGGATCGTGCGTTTTCACCGCAACTTGAA